>DATKQG010000072.1 GCA_035532835.1 Candidatus Dormiibacterota bacterium | reverse complement strand
AGTACGCTGGACGGCCGCGCTTTACGGTCGTTCGCGGCCGTTAGGGTGAGGAAAGTCCGGGCTTCACAGGGCAGGGTGCAGGATAACGTCCTGTCGGGGTGACTCGAAGGAAAGTGCCACAGAAACAAACCGAAGGCGATGTCGGCGCAAGCCGGCCCGTCTCCAAGGGTGAAATCGTGAGGTAAGAGCTCACGGGATGTCACGGTAACGTGCGTCCGGGTAAACCCCACCTGAAGCAAGATCGCTCGATCGTCCGCTTGCGGACCGGACGGCCCGTCCGCTCGAGATACATCGCACCGAGGTGCGCGGTGACGCGTACCCCAGATAGATGGCCGTCGGGGAACGTTCGCAAGGACGGGCCCTACAGAATCCGGCTTATAGGCGTACTCCGCGCTCTTTGGGCCGCAACCCGCGGGGACCGCGGCACGTTATATCCAATTGAAGTAGACCAGCCAGGAGTTTGAGGACGAGAACCGTGAGCCAACAGCAATTTTCCCCCGAGATGACCGTCGACCAAGCGTTTCAACTGCACGCCGGCGCGCGCCGCGTGTTTGCGCGCTTCCATCTCGGCGGTTGTTCCAACTGCGCCATTAGCGAATCGCATACGATCGGTGCGGTGAGCGAAGATTACGGCATCCCGCTCCCGATGTTGCTCGAAAGCCTCAATGCGCTCTTTGACGAGGGCGGCCTAGCCGTCGGCGATAAGGTACGCATTCCCGATGAGATCCGCGCCAAGGTGCCGCAGCTCGCCAACGTTCCCGAGATCGGCGAAATCACCAGCTTCGAAAGCGGTGCCTATACCGCCGAGTTCGGTGACGTGCGGTTGCAGGGGCTCGCGGAAGATTTTACCCCGGTCGAGGCTACAGCGTCTCCGGCGATGTAGAACGATGCTATAGGGGCCGGCCGAGTGCCGGCCTTTATAGTTCTTTGCGTTCGCTAAAGCCCTCATCCGCACGGTGCCAGTACTGGATCCGGCGTTCTCCGATCCGCCAGCAGAGATATATCGGCTCGCCTTCGCTGGACGACGGGAAATCGAGCAGTCCGAGGTCGATATCCTTGACGATGCAACCGAATGACTCGATCCGGTGGATGAGGCGCACGATCTCGCTCTTGCGCTCGCCGAAACGCGGCGGTGGAAACGGCGAGCGAACGCCGGCCAGTCGCGAGGTGCTCGGCGGGGTTCGCCGCAGAGCAGGGTCGCTCTCCAGCAGCGTAATGGCCAGGTCGCGGCGCTTAGTAAGCAGCTCTTCGACAAGCGGCGTCAGCTTGGGGATGAGGGCGTTGGCGCGATCCGGAGAAAACAGCTTCATGCTCGTGCGACGATCCCTTTGTAAGTCCTGATTATGGCCCATGTCGTATTTCTCGCGGGTCCGGCTGGTGCCGGCCGCAGCCAAGCCATCAAGACCTTTGAAGATTTGGGCTTCTACTGTGTCGAGCACCTGCCTCCCGCGGCGCTCTCGACGACCCTGCAGACGCTCGATCGAGCGCAGGTGCGCGAAATCGCGGTGACGCTCGACGCGCACGGCGAACGGCTACTCGGCAACCCGCTCGAAGCCATCGAAGCCGCCCGCGCAAAACACGACGTAAGTTTGGTCTACCTCGAAGCGAGCGACGAGTCGCTCATGCGCCGCTTTAGCGAGACGCGGCGGCGCCATCCGCTCGCGGAGATCGGTTCCTTACGCGATGCGATCACGGCCGAGCGCGCCCTGCTGATGCCCCTGCGCGAACGCGCGGATACCATCATCGATACGACCGAACTCACGCATGGGGGCCTCAAACATCGCCTCTCCGCGGCGTTCGGATCCAGCGAGCGCCCAGCCCTCGCCGTGACGCTCGTGCCGTTCGGATTCAAATACGGTTTGCCGTTGGATATCGATCTGCTCTTCGACGTGCGCTTTCTGCGCAATCCTAATTACGATGACGCGCTGCGCTCCCTCACCGGGGACGATGCCGTCGTCGCCGCGTTCATCCACGCGGATGCGGCATGCGAACCGTTTTTGACGAAAACTTTCGATCTGCTGGACTTCTTGATCCCCCGCTATATTTCAGAAGGCAAGGCTCATCTCACGATCGGCATCGGATGTACGGGCGGGCGCCATCGCTCGGTCTACGTCGCAAACCGCGTTCGCGAACATCTCGCTCGCGACCCAAAGCTAGCGCTCACGATCGACGCACGGGACATCGTGCGCTGATGCGCCGCAACCCCATCTCTTCGCTGCGCTGGTTTCTTCCGGGTATCGGCGTCAAGCGCTGGCTCATCCTTTCGGTGGTGGGGACCGTGCTGGTGATCGACGCGATCAATCGCTGGTTCGTTGCCGAAGGGGTCGGCTTCCACATCAACGAGATCCTCGATGGTGCGGTTGACGATTACTTCTCCCCGGCATATTTAACATGGGTCTTCGGCATCGTCGGGATCCTCATGATTGTCTCCGGCGTGCGCCAATGGCTGCGTGCGCTGGTGCGAGCGGCAAGCACGCGAGGCCGCGCCGGAATTCTCGATACGCTGATCGGCCGGCGGCTTGAGAACGGCTATAAAATCGTGGCGATCGGCGGAGGTACCGGGCTTTCAACATTGCTACGCGGTCTCAAACGTCGCACGAGTAACCTGACCGCAGTCGTTACCGTGAGCGACGACGGCGGCTCGTCCGGCCGATTGCAGAAAGAACTTGGCGTGCTGCCGCCGGGCGACGTTCGCAACTGCTTGGTCGCGCTCGCCGATAACGAGGCCCTCGTCACCGATTTATTCCGTTACCGCTTCCAAGAAGGTGAAGGACTCACCGGCCATTCGTTCGGAAATCTTTTTCTCGCGGCGATGACGGGCATCACCGGCAATTTCGATATCGCAATCAAAGAATCGAGCCGCGTCCTCAATATCGTCGGTCGCGTTTTGCCCGCCACCTTGAGCGTCGCACGCCTCTGTGCGGAACTCGACGATGGAAGTATCGTGGAAGGCGAGTCGGCGATTCCGCTGGCGCAGCGGCCGATCAAACGCGTCTTCTTCGATCCCGCGAGGGTCGAGCCGCTCGATGAGGTGGTGCAGGCGATCCGCGAGGCGGATGCCATCGTCCTGGGGCCGGGTTCGCTCTTCACCTCGATCTTACCGAACCTGCTGATCGAACGCATCGCCAGTGAAATCGCAGCGTCGTCGGCGATTAAGATGTACGTCTGTAACGTCATGACGCAGCCTGGAGAGACGCAGGGCATGACCGCGGCCCAGCATGTCGAGACGCTCTTCGCCAATGCCGGAGGCCCCGTCTGCGAATACGTTATCGTCAACGAGCAGCCGCCCTCGCGGCTTTTGGAGACGTACGCAGAGGAAGGCCAAGTCCCGGTCGTCGCCGATTTCGAACGGATCGAGCGGCTCGGCGTCAGGGCTGTCGGCGCTCAAGTCATCAGCGAAACGCAAACGGTGCGGCACGACCCGGATCGCTTAGCGGCGGTGGTGTTTTCTATTATCGATCAGGCGGTAGCGGAACGCGCGACGCTGGTTAAGCCGGCGAAATCGTATCGCCGCCCTAGTGCGGCCGCGACGGATCGAGGCTAACGTCGAGTTCGAACGGTTTGCCCGGATCGGTGTTCGCCGTTGAGGTGAGCACCGTATAGCCGTTAGCCTGAACGCTGTAATCGACGATGCCGCTGGGCACCTTGGCGATGGTGAATTTTCCGGCGGCGTCGGTGGTGGCCGTCAGTACCGTATCGACGGTGACGACCGCGCCCGCAAGCGGCTTATTGGTCGCGCGATCGATCACGGTTCCGGAGAACGCCGAATACTTTCCGGCCGGCGGAAGGGCGCTATCGTCGTTGCACCCGGCCAACATCGACGTAGCCAGACCCACGGCGGCTAACAGCATCGCGAAACGAGCAAAGCGCAACATATGTTGTTGTTTCGAGCGCGCAGCCCGCTGCCCTTGTGACGCAGGCTCCGCTCGCGCTCTCGCGGAAGCGGGACCGCATGCTAGAAACGGCTCCCTCCGATCGGGCGACCGGCCCCGACTACTGCTCCGATGCCCTAGAGGCGATCGGCAATACCCCGCTTATCAAGCTCAATAAGGTCACCGACGGTGCCGGTTGCTTGGTGCTTGCAAAGGTGGAGTACATGAATCCCGGAGGGAGCGTCAAAGATCGCCCTGCGGTGGCCATGTTGGAGGCCGCGGAGCGCTCCGGGCACCTCAAGCCCGGCGGCACGATCGTGGAACCGACGAGCGGAAATACGGGATCGGGGCTCGCCATGGCCGCCGCGATTCGCGGCTATCGCTGCATCCTGGTGATGCCGGATAAGATGGCCAAGGAAAAGATCGATCTGATTCGCGCCTACGGGGCTGAGGTCGTGGTAACGCCCACCAACGTGCCGACCGATTCCGCCGAATCGTATTACGGCGTTGCCAATCGGCTCGCTTCCGAAATTCCCGGCGCGTTCCAACCCAATCAGTTTCACAACCACGAGAATCCCGAAGCCCACTACCACTCCACCGGGCCCGAAATTTGGGAGCAGACGCACGGGCAGATCACCCATTTCGTTGCGGGTATCGGTACCGGCGGCACCATCTCCGGGACGGCCCGCTATCTCAAAGAACGCAATCCGAACATTCACGTCGTCGGAGCCGATCCCGAAGGTTCCATCTATTCCGGTGATACGCCGCGCTCGTATGCGGTTGAAGGCATCGGCATGAGCTATTTGCCCGACACCGTCGATCTCAAGGTCATCGACGAAATGGTGCGCGTCTCCGATCGCGAGTCGTTCTTGATGGCCCGCCGCATCACGCGCGAAGAGGGCTTGCTTGTCGGTGGATCGTCGGGGACCGCCGCCGTCGCGGCGATCAAACTCGCGAAGACGCTGCCGAACGATGCCATCGTCGTGGTGCTGTTCCCCGATTCGGGCCGCGGCTACATGTCGAAGATCTTCAACGACGAGTGGATGATCGCCAACGGCTTCCTCTCCGAGGGCAAGCGCCTCGCAATGGTCGGCGACGTGCTGCGCGGTAAGACGCCGTTACCGCCCCTGATCACCGTCACCACCGACGACACCGTGCGAACCGCGCTCGATCTGCTGCGTAAATACGAAATCTCGCAGATTCCGGTGATGAGCGGAGCGGATATCGTCGGCAGCATCAACGATGTCGGCGTCATGCAGGCCGTGTTCGATCAGGCGGATATCCTGCACAAGCCCGTCGGCGAGGTAATGGGCCGCGCCTTCCCTTCGCTCGAGCAGCACGAAGAGATCGATAAAGCCTACAAACTGCTGACGCTCGCGAACCCCGCCATCGTCGTTACCGACGACGGCGACCCGATCGGCGTGGTCACGCGGCAAGACATCATCAGCTTTCTCTCCACCTCCTCGGAGACTCCGTGAAGTTCAGCACCAGAGCGATCCACGTCGGCCAGGAAGCCGACCCTACGACCGGCGCTACGATCGTCCCGATCTATCAAACGTCCACCTACACGCAGGATGCCGTCGGCGAGCACAAGGGCTTCGATTACAGCCGCACCGTTAATCCGACGCGCAGCGCGCTCGAAGCGCAGCTTGCCTCGCTGGAGGACGCGCGATATGGAAGCGCGTTCGCGAGCGGGATGGCAGCCACGGCGGCAGTCCTCAATACGTTGAGCGCCGGCGATCACGTCGTGGTTACCGACGATCTGTACGGCGGAACCTATCGGCTCTTCTCGCGAGTACTCTCCCGTTACGGCATCGATTTCACCTACGTGGATATGAGCGATCTCGATGCGGTGCGAGCGGCCGTCAAGCCGAACACCAAAATGTTTTGGATCGAGACGCCGACCAACCCGTTACTCAAGCTCATCGATATCGAGGCGATCTGCGCGCTGCGCGGCCAAGCCATCGTCGTCGTCGATAATACTTTTGCTTCGCCGTACTTTCAGCAACCGTTGAGTCTTGGTGCCGATATTGTGGTGCACTCCACTACGAAGTACATCGGCGGGCACAGCGACGTTGTCGGCGGTGCCGCGCTCACAAACGATCGCGATCTGTACGATGTGATCAAGTTCCATCAGAACGCAGTGGGCGGAGTACCGGGGCCGCACGATGCGTGGCTCACGATGCGCGGCGCCAAGACGCTCGCGCTGCGGATGCGCGAGCACGCGCGCAACGCTCAAGCCGTAGCGGAATTTCTGGAGGCGCACCACGATGTCGCGCGCGTCTATTACCCGGGCCTCGCCTCGCACCCGCAACACGCGCTTGCGAAACGCCAGATGAGCGGCTTCGGCGGCATGGTCTCGTTCGTTCTCACCGGGCCGCAAGAACGCGCCCTCGATTTCGCCAACCGCTTACAGTATTTCAGCTTGGCCGAAAGCCTCGGCGGCGTGGAATCGCTGATCTGCCATCCCGCCCGGATGACGCACGGATCGATCCCGAAAGAAGATCGCGAGCGCCGCGGCGTCACCGACGGGCTGCTGCGCCTCTCGGTCGGCATCGAAGATCTCGACGATTTGCTCGACGATCTCCGTACCGCCCTGGCCGCTACGCCGATGCCGGCCGGCGTTTCGTAGCTGCCGCCGATCCGCGGTATTAGGGCTCGTTGGTAGGATAGAGCGTCGCCGAAACGTCGAGCAACGCCGCTTTGGCATCCTGCGCATCGATCTCGCCCAAACGTCCGGCAAGGGCGAGAATCACGCCGCGCTGCCCATCGGCCCAGACCACGTCGAACTGCTTCTCGGTCGTAAATCCCGAGCCGAACGTCGTGTCGACGAAATATGCCGGCATGCCGTTCTTCAACGTGATGGGCTGTTTATCGCGCACGAGCAACCCATCGACCTTTTGACGGATCTGGCTCTCGAAACTCGATTCAAAAGTGCTGACCGCATCGGTATACGATTCCATCGAGAGCGTGAGCTCGCGCTGAGGTTTACCCTTTTCGTGCAGCAGCCATACCGCGATGATCGCCGGATCGTTGCCGAGCTCGGCGAGCTGGGGCGTGGGCCTGCGCGTCAAGAGTATATAGTGAGGCGGCGCGACGAAGTGCATTGCGGGGTCGTCGTACACGTGCGGGTCCGGGGTGGGCGTCGGCTGCGGACTGGCCTGAGCCTGAACTTGCGCAGGTGCGGGCACTTGTGCCGCACTGGGGAGCGAGGGCACTAGAGCCAGGGCGACGAGCGAAGCAAGCGCGATCCAACGTATCATTCTATATCCAAAGCGGCTGCGAGCAGCGGGAGCGAACGGGCGTAACGGTACCCCACGTTGCGGTGGTCGTCGTCGAATTCCTCGTGCACGACCGAAAGCCCGGCGTTCCGGAGGCCGGTCGCGACCAAACGCGCACCGATATCGAGGCCATATTCGTCGCGGCGACCGCAATCGAGGTAACGCAGCCGCAAGCGCTGCAGTTCCGCCACGCTCGAACCGATGCGCCGGACCGGATCGAACGCCAGCCAGCGCGCGAAGACGTCCTGGCGGATGGCACCCGTGGCGCGATCGAAGGGCAGATCGATGTCGAACGCAGCACCGGAGCGCGGAGAATACGCGGCGGCATATCCGAGCATTTCCATCGTGCCGTACTCGGCCTGCGAACGTTTATGCCGCGCCTCGAAATCTTCGACGAAATGTTTGAGATCGAAATCGAAGCGTTCGAGGGTTCGTTGCGCGTCGGCGAATCCGCGCGGGTGCGCGTATTCGAAGTAGGCATCTCCGCTGTGCGACGCAAATGCCGCAAAGATACCGGGGTGCGCGATCGAGAGGTGCATCGCACCGAATCCGCCGGAGGACTTGCCGAAGACCGCGCGGCCACCCTCTCGCGCAATCGTCCGATACGAGGCGTCGATATGGCCCACTACGTCGCGAACGACGTAGGTCGCGTACGCACCGTTGTGCGCCGAATCGACGTACTGCGACCCGCCCAAACGCGTGAATCCGTCAACCAAAGCGACGATGGCGGGCCGCATCTCGCCTTTGACGATTAGCCGATCGGCCCACTGCACGACGTTGGTCTCCCACGGACGCGTCGCGAGCAGCGCCGCCGCATCGCCGGTATATCCGTGCAAACAGTACAGCACGGGATAGCGCTGCGAGCCCTGCGGATCGTACCCGGGCGGAACGTAGACGATCGACGGCCGTACCGCCGGGTCGCCCAAAGCGTTGCCGCGCAAGGCCGCACTTTCGATGAAATCGACGTGGAGATCGCCGCTCAAGCCCTGTAAGCGCGCGTAGGGAGACGTTTGGTGCATGCGAACTAGGCTTCGATGCAACGAGCGATCGATCTTCGCGGTGCCGTCGCCCTCAACGTCATCACGATGATCGGTATCGGGCCGCTCGTAACGATTCCGTTGGTGATCTCCGCGCTAGGGGGGCCGCTGGCGCTCCTGGGTTGGATCGGCGGAGCGGTCGTCGCGCTGTGCGACGGCCTCGTGTGGGCGGAGTTGGCCTCCCGCGTTCCCGGCTCCGGCGGCACGTACGCATACCTGCGCGAGGCTTACGGACCCCAGCGGCTCGGGCGCGCGCTGGCCTTTCTCTTTAATTGGCAGTTCTTGCTCGCGGCGCCCTGTTTGCTGGCGAGCGGGTACATCGGCTTCGCCAACTACGCAGCCTATCTCGTCCCGGCGATCGGTGCGTCGTGGTGGCTGCACGATGCGGTGGCGTTAGCAGTCGGCCTCGCCACCATCGCGTTACTCTACCGCAAGACGCGACGCGTCGCGATCACCGGGATCGTCTTGGCCGTCGCGGCGATTTCGACGCTGGCCTTTATCATCGTCGCAGCGCTTCCGCACGCGCATCTCGCGACGGTCTTTCATCTAGATGCTCCGCTACACATCGGCACCGGCTTGCTCGCGGGTTTTGGAACGGCGCTCTACATTACCCTCTATGACTACAGTGGATATTCGGACGTTGCGCTGCTAGGCGACGAGGTGGTGAACCCGCACCGCACGATTCCGCGATCGATTCTCCTCTCGGTGCTGATCGTCGCCGCGCTCTACGTGGCGCTGCAGATCGGCGTGCTGGGCGTCATTCCCTGGCGTTCGCTACTCGACGCGCACGGTCAACCGACCGCGCAGGCCATGTACGTGGGAGCGTTGGTCGTCGAGCGAACTTGGGGTGTCCTTGCGGCGCGCATCTGCACCGTGCTCGTGCTCGTGACCGCGTTTGCGTCCCTCTACGGAAACTTGCTCGGATTCTCTCGCATACCCTATGCGGCGGCTTGCGAAGGAACGTTCTTACCGTATTTTGCCAAATTGCATGCGAGCAAGGACTTTCCTCATCGCGCGCTGCTCGCCGTCGGTGCCCTCTCCCTCGTGGCAAGCTTCTTCTCACTCGATCAAGTGATCGCGTTTCTGACGGCGGGCATCGTGTTGATCCAAAGTATCGCGCAAATCTTCGGGCTCGCGTTGCTGCGACGGCGCGATCCGGCAGCGCCGTTTCGGATGCCGCTGTACCCGCTGCCGTCGCTCGTCGCGCTGGCGGGGTGGTCGCTCGCGCTATGGTACACCGGCTTTACCGCGTTGGCACTCGGCATGGGTTGGCTGACAATCGGCATTCTCGCATATGTGCTTCTCGCCCGTACGCAGCGCGCGTGGCCGTTCGTTGCGGGCCTACTGCTCGCGCTTCTCGTCGTACCGCTGCACGCTCGCGCCGCATCAGGCGGATGGCAAACGTGGCATACGTCGGCGATCGTTCAACAGGGCGGCACGCCGGAGTTCCAAGTCGACGGCAAACCTTTCTTCGTCTATGGTGCGGCCTTCTTCTACGAGCGTACGCCGCGCTCGCAGTGGCGAAGCGATCTCCTAGCATACAAAGCGATGGGCATCAACACGATCGATCTCTATCTCATTTGGAATTGGCACGAGCCGAACCGGCATACGATCGATTTTACCGGAAAGACCGACCCGCGCCGCAATCTCCCGGCGCTCTTTTCCATCATTCACGGACTCGGACTGAAGGCGATCGTTCGGCCCGGCCCCGTGATTCGCAACGAGTGGCGCAACGGCGGCTATCCCGCCTGGCTGCTCGAGCAACCCGCATACGATATGCCCCTCCACGATATTCTGCAAGGCCGGTACCCGGCCACCGCAACGCTGCAAAATGCGCATGCCGACGCCGCAGCAGCCGAGTGGTTACGCAACGGCACGCATCTCCGCGCGGCCGCCGCATGGCTGCATTTGGTCCTCCACGAGATTGCCCCGTGGTCGCACGACGTGATCGCGGTCGCGCTCGACGACGACCAGGGCGCATACATCGACAACGACACCTGGCCGGCTCCCCATTGGCACGCATACATGAGTTGGCTCAAGACGACGGTGCAACAAACCGTTGGCACGCACGTCCCGCTGTTTATCAACACGTATCAGATGAAGGTCACCGCTTCCGCGCCCGTGTGGGCGTGGGGTAACTGGTACCAGAGCGACGCCTATCGCATCGGCGACCACGATCTCGCGCAGTTGGCGTTTTCAACCGGACTTCTGCAGACCCAATCTCGCCGGCCCGTGATGACGAGCGAATTCCAAGCCGGCTGGCTTCAAGGCGCCGACGAAATCGCGCCGCGTCCCGCCGCTCCCGAAAATACCACGCTCGCGCTGCATCAAATGTTGCAGCAAGGCGCGCACGGCGTGGTGAATTTTCCGGTTCAAGATACCCTCGATCCGCCCGGATGGGAAGCTCCGTGGGCAAACTGGTCGTATGCCTGGGATGCGGCCTTGACGCGTGCGGGCAAGCCGTCGCCGCGCTATGCTCCCACCGCGGCTTTTGGGCACCTCGTGCAACGATACGGCACGTACCTTGCGTCGCTCCGGCCGCGTAGCGATGCGTCGATCGCGTGGCTGACGAGTGCTTATGAATCCGCATTGATGAATAACCAGCGCGTTGCCGAACTCGCGGCGCTGACGATCGCGAGCCAACAGCGCTGCCGCGCTCTGGCGCTGACGTGCCGCCTGGTCGATCTGCGCTACGACAGCTTGCGCGATCTGCTCCGGACGCACGTGCTCATCGTTCCCGCGACGGGGTTTCCGCTGCGCTTCACGCCGCGCGTCGTGGCGTTGCTCCGCGCATTTCGCGAACGCGGCGGCATCGTTGTCGCTAACGCGAACGACGCCCTCGCGGCGGGCGCTCGTTCCTCGACGGGAGGCATAACCGACGCATCGCTACTGCTTTCACCGGACGGCCGCTCGGGCATCCTCGACGTGATGAACCCGGGCACAGCCGTACGCACGAGCGCTGCAACGGCGATCGATCTCGCGGGACGACGCATCGCCATCCCGTCGATGAGCGTACCCGAAGGCGGCGCCGTCGATCTGCGCATCCGAGCCGACGGGACCGTTGCGCAACTCCAAGCCGAATCGGCCTCGCCGGTGACACCGGCACCGATTGCGCCCACTTGGCGCACCGTTCCCAACGGGCACGCGGTGGCATACCGCGCCGACGTACTCGCCGATGGCACGCGCGACGACGTGTTGGATAACGGCATCGTGCGAGTCGTCGTCGCTCCCGGCGCCGGCGCGCGTGCGTTCGTCTTCACGCACGACGGTTCGGGAAAAAACGCGTTCACGACTATCGGAGCGTTTCGAGACGACGTGCAGACGCCGGCCACGCCCTCTCCCCGCGACTATATCGCCCGCTACACGCACCCGCTGGAAGCCGGGACCTTCAACCGCGCCTATCGTTGCGCGCTCGACGCTGCGGATCCAACCCGAGCCCTGCTGCGCTGCGACTATACCGCGCCGGACCTTGGTAGCGCGGGCGTTCGCTTTCACAAGACCTACGAGCTCGCGGCCGGCTCCCATACGCTCGTCGTGACGCTTGAGGCGTCGGCTCCCGGCCGCTCGTTGAGCGCGTTCGCGCTACCCTCCTTGCTGACCGTGACCTGGCCCACCGGCACGCAACAATCGAGCCTGGAGCGCCGCGGTTATCGCCTCGACCGGCTCGATTACCCCGCCGATACGCCGGTTCGAATCGAGCTGCGCCTGCAAGGAGCATCAGGCGGCGGCGCGAATCGCCGATAGTCGTCCACGGGGAAGTGGCGGAACGGCAGACGCAGCCGCCTCAAAAGCGGCCGGGGCAACTCGTGTGGGTTCGAATCCCACCTTCCCTACCATCTTCTAAATTCGTTTAAAAGGCCCATCCACGGGCCTTTTTAGCATATCCGGTCCGGTGGAAACACACCGCGGATGAGCAAAATGCGACAGCGCTATCCGGCTTGCTACCCTAGGCTAAGATTTGCATGATCCACAGGCTCGGTAGCCGGAACGGTTCAAGTATGCATCCCCGCTATCACATATTGATGCAAGTCGCGATAGCCGCCACGCTCGTCGCGGCGCTGTATCCGCGCGTCGCCCAGGCAATCCCCGTCTTCGCAAACGGGCAAGGAGTCAGTTGTTCGCTGTGCCACAGCGCGCCGCCGAATCTCAATGCATACGGTCGATATATTTTAGCGACAAACTTTACCAAGGGGCTCGATGCGCACAGACAGATGGAAGAAAATTCCCGGGACCCCGTCTCGTTTGAAATAACGGGAATCGGCTCCAATACGCCGACGCCGGGGCTACCCAACGTTGTCGTCGATCTCGCACAATTTCTTGCTGCCGGGTATCTCGGGAAGGATGTCACCTATTACGCCTCCGTCCCCATCGTGGAAGGCGGCGTTCCGGCAGCCGCGGTCGATCAGGTTTGGGCGGCATACAACGGATTCTCGTCAGGAAACGGGAGCCTGCAAATAGGAAAATTCCCGGCGCCGATGTTCGCCCCATGGCTGAGCCAGTCACTTTCCCTCTCCGGTTACTCGCTCGCAGCGATGCCGGTTGGATTGAACACGGTGGGCGTGGGCGACAACCGCTGGGGTGGATCTTACACGCAGATGGGAAGCAAGGGCCTTATCGGCACAGTCGCCTACCTCACGAACACCGGCGCCGCCGAAAGCGCGTTCGACGGTGATGTCGATTCGGGCGGCGAGGGGCAGAGCTATGTAGGCTCGCTGCTCTTCATGAACCCAAATTCGCATTTTACAGGCGGCATCGCCGCGATGAGCGGGACGTTTCCGCTGCCATCCGGCGCAAACGATCGCTTCGGCCGTGAAATGGCGCTGGTATCCTATTCAACTTCACCTAAATACAGCCTGAACGCCATGGCGCTCGTCGGTTACGACAACAATCCCAACGATGGCGCGTCGTTGGCCGCCGGCAGCAACGGGATGTCGTACGAAGCGATCTACAATCCGTACGCCTGGCTTCACATCGATTCGCGCTACGAACGAACCAACGACGGTCTGGGCGCAATCCAAAATAACTACATCGGCGACCTTGCGTTCAGCATCATGCCGAATCTCGTTCTGACGTTGGAGAATGCGTCGTCGGTCGGCGCTCGACCGGTCACGAGCTACCAGTTGCTCTGGGCGGGTCCTTGGTTTCGCACGCCGAGCCATCAGGAACCCGCCTCGGCCGCGGCAGCACCGGGAGCACCAGGCGCAGCGGTCGTTGCTGCGAGCGGGACTACGGCGACGGCATCTCCGGCTGCCGACGTTCGCGCGGGCTCAGCAATCTTCGCTGCGAATTGTTCGATGTGTCATGGAGCTAACGGCGAGGGCGGCGCGGGCCCGAATCTCCATAAAATCGCCCAGCGAAAAACGCTGGCGGGCACGATCGCGTTCATCGAAAACCCCTCCGGCGGCATGCCGAAGCTCTTTCCCTCGACGCTCTCAGCGGATCAGGTACGCGAGGTCGCAACCTATATTCGCACGACCTTTCTCTAGACCGAGAATGCTTGGTCGTCGCGTACGGCGTAGCGACTGCCCCGATATGCATCGTGGATGGCCCGGGACATGGCTGAGAGCCCAGCCCGTTTCCGCGTTAAAACCGCGCTCGGGCGAGGCCTTTCGGAGTATCGATAGCGAACCTCACGAGCGATGACCGAAACTCAGATTGCTCCGCGGACGTTCGTTTCCGGAGCGCTTCGCGGTGATTTGACCGTCCCCGGCGATAAATCGATCTCGCACCGCGCGCTGATGCTTGCAGCCCATGGACTCTCACCGGTTCGTATTGCGAATCTCAATCCAGGCCGTGACGTCCGAGCAACCCTCGAAGCACTCCTCGCATTGGGCGCTAGCTGCGCGACCGATGGCGCGGATATCGTGGTGAGCGGCGGCCGGTTACGCGAATCGCCCGGACCATTGGATTGCATGAACTCCGGTTCCACCGCCCGGATGATGCTCGGGCTCTGCGCCGGCGCAAATATTCGGGCCCGATTCGACGGCGACGATTCGCTTCGCAAGCGACCGATGGAACCGGTTGCCGCCCAGTTGCGCGCGTTCGGAGCCAAGATTCGTACGACCGACGGACGCATGCCGGTCGAGTTTTTGGGAACGCCGGAGATCCAAACCACGCATTTCATCTTGGTCTCCGCATCGGCGCAGATTAAATCGGCGCTGTTGCTGGCCGGACTCTATGCGGCGACGCCGATCGTCATCTCGGGCGACCGGGCTTCGCGCGATCATACCGAACGCCTACTGCAGTATTTTGGGGCCGATATCACCTGGGACGGCAAAACGATCGCGCTGAAGTCGACCGCGCTAACGCCGCGCGACATCGACGTCGCCGGAGATGCATCGGCCGCCGCATTTTTTATCACGGCGGCGACGATTACGCCGCAGAGCGAGATCGTCATTCGCAACGCCGGGGTCAATCCCACCCGCACCGGTCTGATCGACGGGCTGCTTGCGATGGGTGCCGCGATCGAGTTGCGCAACGCCCGCACCGTCTCCGGCGAACCCGTCGCCGACATCGCGGTCCGCCACGCGCAGTTGCATGGAACCACAATCGGGGGCGACCTTGCGGTGCGCGCCATCGACGAGATCCCGCTCCTGGCCGTTGCAGCGGCGTTCGCACAAGGTTCGACCAAGATCACCGGCATCGGCGAACTGCGCACGAAAGAGTCCGATCGCATCGCCGCCATCGAGCGACTGCTCGCAGCCGTGGGAATCGCCATGGAAACGCTACCGAACGGAATCGTTATCCAGGGAGGCACGCCGCAAGCGACCGGCCGCGTGCTCGAAACCGAGCACGATCATCGAACGGCGATGGCGGCGGCGGTCCTGGCCTGCGCCGCGGGTCCGATTACGATCGATCGTGCCGATAGTATCGATGTGAGCTTTCCCGCATTCATCCCGACGCTTGAGAGCGTGCAACGCTCGTGAACCTGGACGCACCGGTTTATACAGCCGACGAATTCCAACGCGAGTCGGAGTACCTCGAGACGCTGCTGTGGGAGGCGATCGCGCTCCAGCCCGGCAGCAAGGTGCTGTTCTGCGGCTACGGCCCCGACGGCAGGCAGGTCGAGCGCGCGGTACGCGAGGGTGCCAAGGTTACGGTCATCGAGCACCGTAACGATCAGATCAACGCTTTCGCGCATTTGGGAGCGACGCTGCTGCGGGGAAGTACGTCGGTCATTCCGGCGCGCGACGCATCGTTCGATCTCGCGATTTCGTTTCATTACCTGCACGAGATCGATCCGTTTTTTCACGCGCAGGTGCTGTTCGAGTTATCCCGCGTCGCCAAACGCGTTGCGCTGATCGAGCCCGCGCCGCCGGCCGACCCGCTCGGCAAGCGTATCGCATTACTCTACTCGCAAGCAAAGCGTGAACTGGGCCAATTCGAGTACTATCAGCCGCTCGAGTATTGGAAGAAGTTGCTGCAATCGGTAAAAGCCGACGTCTCGCAGCACGTGTTCGCGTTTGCAAAAGTTCCACCGCGAGAATATCTGCTCGATACGATCGCTTTGCTGATCGACACGATCGAAGTCGAAGAGGCTCCCGCCCTGTACGTCGACGATTTGCGCGAGATCGCCAAGCGCTCGGACGTACAACTGCTTCCGCCTCCGCGATACGTTCTGGTCGGCGCGGCGCTCGGTGATTTGGTCGTGCCGTCCTTTACTCAGCGCAGCACGCAGAACGCCATCGCGACCCGCCCATCGGCCGCCGTCGTTCCGTCGCCCGCTTCCGTGCAGGGCGCGTCGGCGGCGCCGATCGTCAGCCAAGAGACGGGCTATGAGTTTCCGCCGATCGATCCGCCTTCTGCCGCATCGCATGCCGCGCCCGCACCCGCTAACGCCCCGACAGAGGCGGGGTTCGGAGAGAGCGCCGGCTTCGGCTTTGGGTCGCCCGAACCGGTCCCGAGCTTCTCGCCGGGTCTGCCGTTTGGAGCGCCCACGCCACCCGATGCCGCCTCGGTGCCCCCGCCGCAGCCGTATCCCTTCGGCGCGCCATTTGCCATGCCGGGCGAGAGCGTTGCTTTCGGGGTGCCGCCCGAAGGGGTACCGCCGGAGTCGTCCTGGGAGTGGGAGCCGCCCGAGGAACCGGAAGCGACCTAGCTCGCGCTGCCCAGAAAGGCACGAACGATCAGGAGCAGGCGCGCCACGCGCCCTACGACGTCCCAGAGATGGGCGCTAATCGCCGCGAGTCGCGCGAGTTCTGCGGAGCAACCGTCAGCGGCGCTCTTGAGGCGTGCCACATCGCCCGCGAGTTTGGCGGGATCGACGATTGCGAGCGCGGCGTCACGCGTTCGCGCAGCGTGGCGCTGCAACCGCGTAGCGGAGAGTCCGGCAATCGCTCCACCGGCGCCGATCAGCACCAGCGCGCCGATGCAGCCGGCGATCAAGACCCAGAGGCCGAGCTGCGCGTGCGCCATCAGGCGGCCGAATCGCTCGATTTCGATTCAGCCGGTTTGGATTCGGCAGGCTTGGATTCAGCAGGCTTGGACGGGCGAGAATCGGTGATGTAAAATCCCGAGCCCTTGAAGAGGATCGGGGCCGGGTTGAAAACGCGCTTGAGCGCGCCGCCGCACTTGGGGCACGGGTCGCTATGATTGTCATCGAAGCCATGACGAATCTCGGTCAGGGCCTGGCACTTGGAACACTGATAATCGTACAACGGCATGGTGGACAGTATACCGAACCCTAGCAGTCGCGGTCAACGACTGCTAGAGGTCCGTGAGCAATCCATCGGCGCTGCGGTACTCGGCCAAGCCCTTGAAATGGAGTAAGGCTTCGTCGAGGGCGTGCGTCAGGCGCCGGCCGTGCTTCCACCGGTCCATCAGGACCCCGACGCGGCCGCCGTAGGCTGGATAGGCCAGCTTCACGTGAAGCCGCGATCGCGAGGTCTTGCGTTCGATCCGAAAATCCAGGCGCCGCCGGACCGAGTACGCTCCCACCAGCGAAAGGTGATAGTTTGCGATGTATTGGTCGACTTCGTAGAGCTGCTCTTCTTCGCCCGGAACGCTTGCTCGCAGGACGACTTCGCTCCCCAGTGCTAGGGCGTTAGCCGGATGGGCCAGCTTCGCGCTCCGCAGAATCGAGAGCCAGACGGGCCATTTCTCGACCGCACAGAGCAGCCCGAACGCATCCTCCGCAGACGCATCGATATCCAAGCTGGCACTAAAAGAACGCTGGCCTGGGTGGGCGAGGCTTTCGCTAACAATCGCCATGTCAGTTTCGTTCGATACCCCACCTGTAGTGCCTGCTTTTGTCGCACCCACTAGAGTTGGTATTTTTTCTCAGGAATCGGGACGCTTCCGTCACCGGCCGCGACGGCAAAGGCCACCAGGGTTTCGACCCCGGCCGGCAGGGCCGCCTCGTCGATGCGGAACTGCGGCGAGTGCCCGGAATGAGTCGAGCCGGCCGCTTCGCTCCGGATCCCGAGCCTGACGTGCAGACCCGGCACGCGTTGCGCGAAGTACGCAAAATCCTCGCCGCCCATCGTTGGGGGAAGGCGCTCGACGCTCAACTCGCTGTGCTCGTGCATGTAGGCGGCGAAGCCCTCGGCCAGCAACGGATCGTTGACGACCGGCGGGTAGCCCTTAACGATGCGCACTTCGGCTGTAGCTTGATACGCGGCGGCAATGCCGTCGACAACGCGTCGCACCCGGGCTTCGAGCGCGTCGCGAATCTCCGGTTCGTGGGCGCGCAGCGTGCCGGTCATCTGCACCTCGTCGGCGATCACGTTATTGCGATACCCCCCGACGATCGTTCCTATGGTCACGACGACGCTCTTGAGCGGATCGGTCTCGCGCGCGGCGATGTTCTGCAACCCGAGCACGATCGCGCTCGCTGCCGGAATCGCATCGACGGAGGTGTGCGGATAGGCCCCGTGGCCGCCTTTGCCGCGTACCGTGATGAAGAGTTCGTCTGCCGACGCGTTGACCGGCCCCGGCGTAATGCCGATCTGGCCGGGAGCGATCCGCGCATCGACGTGCAGCATCGCAATCGCCTCGACCGCAGGATCGTCCAGCACCCCCGCCTCGATCATGGGCTCGGCTCCGCCGGGCCCTTCTTCGGCCGGTTGAAAGATCAAAACGACGGTACCGTGCAGCCGCTCGCGCATCCCCGCCAAGACGCGAGCGGCGCCCAGGAGCATCGCGGTGTGCGCATCGTGCCCGCAGGCGTGCATTTTCCCCGCGATTTCGGAGGCAAACGGCAGCCCCGTGCGCTCGGTAATCGGCAAGGCGTCCATATCGGCTCGTAGCGCTACGACGTGGCCGGGAAGCGCACCGCGAAGAATGCCTGCGACGCCGGTCTTCGCGAGGCGGCGGTGCTCGATGCCCAAAGCGTCCAATTCGCGCTCGACCAACGCGCAGGTCTCGTGCTCTTCGAAGCCGAGTTCCGGGCGCCGATGGATGGCACGGCGTAGTTCGACGACGCGCTCGAGAACGTCGGTTGATGCTTGGGCGATCATGATCTTCGAACTGCGGCGGCGGTGGCGAGCATCCCTCTCGCGAAGGAAACCTGCGCATGATCAGCCCCGATATCGCCTTCGCGCTCCTGGTCAACCGAACGGCTCAAACCTTCGAGCAATCGCAGCCGACGTACATGACGTATCGCGAGCGCACGCACGTCACGGGAGCGAATCGAGTGCAGGACATCAACCGGAGCGTGGCCGTGCGCGTCGCCGACGATACCGCCGTGATGCAGGATCTTCCGCACGGAGAACGGCGAACCGGGCAAGCCTTCCCCATCATCCCGTCTTTCGATCCGATTTCGAGTTTTGGATTCAGCTATTTTGCGAATCTCAAGCGCGTCGATATCAGCCTGACGCGCGCGAAGCCCTGGTATTTTGCGATTCCGGCTCCGGATCCAAGCGTGAACGAGACGGTGGCGTATAACAGCTTCTTCGTACCGACGTACGCTCCCGATTCCACCGACGGCGCGGTGCATCTGCTGCTCGCTCCCACCCCGCGCTTCCATGGATTCTATCCGGCGGACATCATCGAAGACCCCGCCACGCACTTACCCTCGCGCATCGTGATGCGTTCGACCAGCGACGACGAACAAATCTTGCTGGACTATCAACTCATCAACGGCTACTGGCTCATTACGCACGGCGTCTATTCGGCAACGCAACACGTCGCGTTCATGACGTTCAAAGTCGTCGCCGATATCACGTTCGACCAATTTACCTTCCCCACGGTTCCTCCGGACCCCGCGCTCGCGCCCTCGCCGACGCCGAGCCCGTCCGCCGCCCCCACCGGCCCGGGCGCGGCAAGGCCTCCTCTTCGAATTCGCTGACGTGCCGCGGTCGAAACCCGTATTCGCCACAGTGGGGTTGAGTAATCGAGGAGTAATAGGTATGAAGATAGGCATTATCGGCTCTGGAAACATCGGCGCTGCACTGACACGTCGCTTTCGCGCAACCGGACACGAGGTTGCCGTCGCAAATTCCCGCGGACCCGAAACGCTGCAAGATCTTGCGGCAGAGACCGGAGCCGAAGCGGTAACCGTGCGGGACGCGGCTCGGGGCAGAGACGTCGTTATCGTCACAATCCCAGAGCGGCACGTTGCCGATCTTCCAGCGGATGTGTTTTCCGGCGTTCCGGACGATGTCGTCGTCGTGGACACCGGAAACTACTATCCGCGGCAGCGCGACGGCCGCATCGAACCGATCGAGAACGGTATGACCGAGAGCGGTTGGGTTGCGCAACGGCTGCATCGGCCCGTGGTCAAAGCCTTCAATAACATTTACGCGCAACATCTTCTTGAAGGTGGGAAGCCCAAAGGGACGCCCGGGCGGATCGCGCTGCCCGTAGCCGGCGACGATCCTAGGGCGAAGGCCGTCGTCATGCGATTGATCGACGACATCGGCTTCGATCCGGTCGATAGTGGGAGTATCGCAGATTCTTGGCGGCAACAGCCCGGATCACCGGTGTATACCAAGGACTTCGAAGCAACCGGCGTGCGGCGCGCACTATCGGAGGCCGAGCAAGAACGAAAGCCCGAATGGCGTGGAACCGCAAACAGCCCGGGCACATTTGAAACGCCGGCCTAAGAAAAGGGCGCAGCGCCTGCGGCGTTGATGAGCGTTCCGAGGCAATACCACGAACAAGGACAGCAAAGGGACCCGGTCTTTGACCGAGTCCCTTTGCTGTAGATGGCGGAGAGGGAGAGATTCGAACTCTCGGAACGCTCATCACGTTCGTCCGCTTTCGAGGCGGGTGCCATCAACCACTCGACCACCTCTCCGTGGTTCGGATCGTGTTTCCGAAGCGTGCGTTACTACAGCGTCGGGGCTTTGAAACCTTCTTCTGCGGTGGGTTGGCGCTTGGCGCGGAAGAAGCGCTGGAGCTGATCGGAGGCTTCGCTCTCTAGTATTCCGGCGGTTACTTCGAGGCGGTGGTTGGTTTGCGGCGAGCGTAGGATGTCGAAGGCGCCGCCGTCGGCACCGCCTTTGGGGTCTCGCGCACCGTAGACGACCCGTTTGATGCGCGCGGCGATGATGGCGCCGGCGCACATGACGCAGGGCTCTTTCGTGACGTACAGCGTTGCCTCGGAGAGGCGCCAAACCCCGAGCGCTTCGCAGGCTTGGCGAATGAGCAGCATTTCGGCATGAGCGGTGGCGTCGGGCCGGGATTCTTTCTCGTTCTTGGCTTCGAGGCGCAGGTCGCCGCTGATCAGGACCGCGCCGATCGGCACCTCGCCGCAGGCCGCCGCGGCGGCGGCGAGCTCCAGGGCACGCCTCAGATGGGCCTCGTCATCGGGGGACTGCGGTGCTTCGGATTCGTTCATGCTATATGGGGAAGATGGTGCGCCCGGAGGGATTCGAACCCACGGCCTCTGCCTTCGGAGGGCAGCGCTCTATCCAGCTGAGCTACGGGCGCCCGTCAAGTCCGTCTGGTAACGGACCGGTAGTCGGGATGTGCTTGAAGAGATCCAGCTTATGGTCCACGAGGCCGCGGTAGAATTTGCGCACGCAATCGGGATGCCCGAAAAAGTACGTTCTCGCGTACGCGAGATCGTCGCCCGAACTATCCGGGACGTAATGCGAGATCTCGATCTCCTCCATCTGCTCGCGATCGACCGGATGGGGACAGAAATCGCACGGAATCGTTGACATGGGCTACAGCGTACCTCAGAGAGCGTCGTGGCCGCCATAGCTTAGGCGGCCACTCCCCTCAAAACATGGTGACTCGGGCAAGATTCGAACTTGCGACCAAGGGCTTATGAGTCCCCTGCTCTACCACTGAGCTACCGAGCCGGAAAATCATCTTTTCGACACCGCAGTGTACCAGAACCCTCCCGCAAGGTGCAACTACCCCGGCCGTATAACCGACCGCTCTATAGATCGCTTCAGCGATAGAGGGGTGTCCATGCGGGTGGTTTTACAGCACGTTCTTTCTGCCGTGGTGGCTTTTGCATTGCTCGGCGGCGCCCTTGCGCCGCTGCCGGCACGAGCCGACGATGCGGCCGCGTTATTAGCCAAACATCGCGCTTACGTCGGCTGGCAATTGGGAGACGGCAGCGTCCCGGGCTTGCAGCTAACGCGCGAATTTCGAACGTCCAAAGGCAAGGTAACCCAGCGCGCAACGGAGATTCGCGCCGGGATGCTCCTTCGGCGCGACTATAGCGACGCAAAAACCGGCCTGACCGACTCATTGGGCTTCACCGGGCACGTTTTCTGGGAGACGAACTACAACGGCTTCGTCACGCCGATCGTCGGTACGGGAGCCAGTTACCAATTAGCCGCCGACGTGTTGTTTTCCGAGGGAACCAGCGAACTTCCGGGCACGCTGCACGGCACCGGAACGGTCGACGGTAAGAGCTATCCGATCGTTCGCGTCGCGATGGGCGGCGCGACCCCGATCGATCTCTATGTCGATCCGCAAACCGGAGCCTACGTCCGGGCGGTCATCGACCCCGGCGGAAGCGAGGAAACGTCATATACGATCGCATCGTATATGACGATCGCGCCCGGCAAACGCATGATCGGCTCGTTTCGCATCGGCGATGGCGGCGGTGTCTTTACCTATACCAAATCGCGCATCGATCCCGCGGTAACCGCCGCCGAATTGCATCCTCCGGCCCCCCAAGCACGATGGGCCTTCACCAACGATCGCCCGTTTAAGATCCAAGTTACCCGCGATCGCATTTACGTTGACGCAACGGTCAACGGCGTGCCAGGAACTTTTATTTTGGACACGGGCGATTCCGGCATAACCCTGACCGATCAGTTCGCGGACCGCGCTAAGGTTGCGAGCATCGCCGACTCTTCTGCCGTGGGTGTCGCCGGCGTATTCAAAACGCGAACGCGGCGGGTGAGAACCATCGAGATCGGCGGTAACACGCTTTCGAATACGGTCGTACAGACATACAACAACCATTACCCACGTAAGTCCGATCGCGTCAACCCGGACGGGCTCGTCGGGTTCGATCTGCTTGCCGGCGCGATGGTTACGCTCGACACGGCGAGCCAGACGATGCGGATTCAGAACCCTGCGACGGCAAGTCTCAATACGTCGGCTGGTCTTCCCTTGCTGGTCGATCTCAGCACCGACACGCCTTCGGTGCCTGTTACGTTGGATCACAAGGTAACGATCGACGCGACGTTCGATACCGGCGATCCGTCGTTGATTATTTTTTCCGCGGATTTGCTCGACCACGGATTGACGATTTTGACGGGTCGCGCGACCCTCGTCGGCATGCAACAGGAAGAATGGACGCGGTGCGGACAGATCGACTCCATTAACCTCGGCCCGATCGTTTATCAAACGCCGGTCGCGTGCGCTTCGCACGAATTCTCGAAACACGCCGGGCTGATTGGTCTCGATTTTTTACGCCACTTTAATTTCGTCTTCGACTACCCGCAATCGATCATCGTCATGACCCCGCATAAACACTAAACCGGATACACCAGATATCTTTGCAACTCCGCAACTGCTCTGCAGCGGTTTTGCTATAATAACGGCGAGCCCGGGCGGACCTTCAAGTCGTGCGAAACCGGCGGCTGGGCCCGCCGAGTGCCCGGAAACGGCCGGAATCATCCGGAGTCGGCTCGAAAGGAACTGTCAAGTGGGGAATGTCGGCTAAAGAGTTCGGCGAACGTCACCACGGCATCTATGCGTTGTGGATCTCGGAGTTGCGCGGGGGCGACTCCGCATGCGGGGCTGCCGCTGGACGTCCGCGCGTGGGGCTTAGCGCGCAAACGCGAGCTCATCGATCGCGAAGCTCGAA
Organism: Candidatus Dormiibacterota bacterium; assembly: GCA_035532835.1. NCBI lineage: Bacteria > Bacillati > Candidatus Dormiibacterota > Candidatus Dormiibacterota bacterium. The sequence continues at coordinate 12,216 of DATKQG010000072.1, read as the reverse complement.
AGCGGTAGATATTGCGGCGACTCGATAGCGCCGGCGACGCAACCGTTTCCGAGACCGATTGGCACGCCGTAACCTCCGGAGCGCTCGTGCAACGCCTTGCGACGGACGCGAAGGCGGGGCTTGATACGGCCGAGGTCGCGCGCCGCGCCGAACGGTATGGCCCCAATCGGCTACACGCAGCCGGAGCACCGACATTCGTAGGAATCTTTTTCGAAGAGATTCGGGAGCCGATGATTCTTCTGCTCATCGGGACCGGCATTCTCTACGCCGTATGGGGGCAACCGGCCGATGCGATCACGATCTTCGGCGTGATCGCCGCGCTGGTGGCGGCGGAAGTCTTTACGGAATATCGCGCGAAGCATGCGATTTCCGCCCTCAGTACGCTCGCGGAGCCCGAGTCGATCGTCGTTCGTGACGGTCGTGCATGCGAAGTTTCCGTGGAGTCGCTCGTTCCCGGAGACATCATCGTCATCAGTGCGGGACATCGCGTGCCGGCCGATGCACGCCTCCTTGAGGAATATGGCGTCGGTGTGGATGAATCGACGCTCACCGGTGAATCGGCGGTGGTGCGAAAGGATGCGGGCGCGCTGCTCGCCGCGGCAACGCCGCTTGCCGAGCGCGTAAATATGCTCTACGCCGGCACCATGGTGAGCGGCGGTCATGGGACGGCGGCCGTTGTCGCCACCGGAGCGCAATCCGAGCTCGGGCGGCTCGCTGCACTCGCCCAGGAGGTAAAGCCTCCGCGCACTCCCCTGCAGCAGATGATGGCCAATCTCAGCATCTGGCTCGCGTGGTTCGCGCTGGGCATCAGCATCCTCGTCCCGCTTCTTGGTTGGGCACTCAACCATCAATCGCCGCGCACGATGATCCTCACGGGCCTTTCACTCGCATTCTCGATGATCCCCGAAGAACTCCCGATCATCGTGACGATGGTCTTGGGCCTTGGCGCCTGGCGCTTGGCACGGCTTCACGCCATCGTCAAGCGATTGCCCGCGGTGGAAACGCTCGGCGCCGTCACGGTCATCGCGACCGACAAAACCGGAACGCTAACGGAAAATCAAACGGAAGTCGTGCAGTTCGATCCGCTCGATCGCCGCCGCCGCATGCTGGAGATCGGCGCGCTGTGCAACGACGCACTCGAAAGTGGTGAAGCGTTTGTCGGCGATCCTTTGGAGACCGCCTTGCTACGCGCGGCTCGCGCGGACGGGATCGATCTCGCAAGCCTTCGCGATGAGACGATCGTACGAGAGGAATTTTCATTCGACAACGCCCGCAAACGAATGAGCGTCGTGTGGCAGGCGCGCGCCGGCGGCGCCTCTCGCGTCGCCATGAAAGGCGCCCCTGAAGCCGTCCTCGCGGCGTCGGTCCTCGACGAGACGGAGCAGGCCGGCGTTCGCGCAGCCGCTGCCCGCATGGCGTCGCAAGGAATGCGCGTTCTCGCTTTGGCCGAGGGTACGTTGGAGCAGGATGCAGGCGCCACGCAAGAAGCGGTTGAGCGCGAGCTGACGTTCGTCGGTCTTGCGGCTTTCGCCGATCCCCCGCGACCCGAGGTCAAGGGCGCGATCGCAGCGTGCCGGGGGGCCGGAATCCGCACGATCATCCTCACGGGCGATCATGCGCTCACGGCGGCCGCAATCGCCGAGAGCGTCGGACTCGATGCGCGCGGGCATACACTCTCCGGTTCGGATATCGACGCACTCTCGGATGAAGCGCTTTCCGATGCGCTCGATACGACCGCCGTCGTCGCGCGCGTGACTCCGCGACACAAATTGCGGATCATTCGATCGCTGCAATCTCGCGGCGAACGCGTTGCCGTAACCGGTGACGGAAGCAACGATGCTCCGGCACTGGCCGCCGCCGATATCGGCGTTGCCATGGGTGAGAAGGGAACCGACATCGCGCGCGACGCCGCCTCCCTGGTGCTCGCCGACGACAACTTCGCCACGATCGTCAACGCGATTCACGAAGGGCGTACTCTGTTCGATAACCTCCGCAAAGGCGTGCGCTACTATCTCGCCTGCAAAGTTGCGCTTGCTGCTTCGGTTCTGCTCCCCGTCCTGCTGCGCGCGCCCGTCCCGTTCGCCCCGATTCAAATCATTCTCATGGAGCTCTTCATGGACTTAGCCGCTTCGGCCGCGTTCGTCGCAGAACCCGCGGAATCGGATGTCATGCGGCGTCCTCCGCGCGATCCGCATACGCCGTTCATGAATCGCGGCATGGTAAGCGGAATCTTTAGCGCATCGTTCGGCCTTTTTGCGGCGGTCTCCGTTGCGTATCTCGTCACCTGGTTCGGCGGCGCCGCGCTCGTGCGCGCGCAGACGATGGCCTTCGTCACGTGGCTTTTCGGGCACGTTTTTCTTGCGTTGACGATGCGATCGGGAAACGATCCCTTGATGAAACGGGGCCTGTTTTCGAATCGCGTCATGACCGCCTGGGCGGCGGTAACGATCGCCTTCGTGATCGCGGTGACATTCGTTGCGCCGGTTCAGCAAGATCTCAAGGCGACCGCGCTGCACGCTGCAGATTTCGGTCTGGCGATCGGCCTTGCGTTCGCCGGAACGTTCTGGGCGGAAGTCCCCAAGGCACTTCGTGCGCTCAACGCCCGATAACGCTTGCGAACAGAGCGAATACTCCCTAAAAGCACTATTGCTTCGAAGTCTGCGCCCTCACGCTGCATCGTGCAGCGTGAGCCGAGGTCCACTCGGCGCTAGCGCGGTTCTTGGGTCGGTGCCGTCCGCCACTGCGGCGCAGCTCGCCAAGGGCCCCTTCTGAGCCCGCTGAAGAATCACTCGCGCGGCATTCACGTCCGCATGATCGACGTGCGAACACGCGACACAGGCGAACTGCAGCCCCGAGCGATTCCCTTTTGCAATATGCTCGCACGCGGCGCCCGTTTGCGAGGTGTACTTCGGATCTACGCAGAGAACCGTGCGGGCGGCGCTTTCAGCCTTCTCCGCAATCAACTGCGCGATCATGCCAAAGCCCGCATCGAGCAGCGCCCGATTCAGCCCGGCTTTTGCCGCAACCTTGCGGCCGGGTTCTTCGATGGTGCCTTTTGCGCTGCGCGCCATATGGCGCAGTCGCAAGTCTTCCAGCACCAACACGTCGTTCGCTTCGATGAGCTTACGTGAGACCTTGTGCGCGTAGTCACGGCGCTGCCGGGCGACCTTCTCGTGCAGGCGCGCGAGCGAATCAATCGCCTTACGCCGGTTCTTCCCGCGCCGCTTACGCTTGGCAACCACGCGCTGCGCCCGCTCAACGCGCAGCCGTGCCTTCGTGACATGACGCGGATTCGCGATCAGCCCACCATCGCTGGTTGCTAGCAAGACGTTCACACCGCGATCGAGCCCAATCGCGTGCCCGGTTTCCGGCAAAGGCTCGACCGCGCGCTCGCACTCGAATTGGGCATACCAGCGCCCGAGCTTGCAGGCCAGCCACGCACGGCCATGCGGCGGCACGGCGCGCCCCTTACGCAGCTTCACGCTACCTACGCCCGCAATTCGGACGCGGTGCTGCGGCGCATCGAACTTCAGCGCGCGATCGCCATGTGGGTAGGTGATTTGCCGCCACCGGCGGGCAGCCCTGAAGCGCGGGAAGCCTGGCGTTTCGCCCTGCTTGCATCGCCGAAAGAAGGCCTGCATAGCGAGATCCAGGCGGCGCAGCACCGCATCCTCGCACTCACGAAAAACGCCCGCCAGGTGATGCGAGTCCTTGCGCAGCGCGGTCACCTCGGCATACTGCATCTTCATCGAGACGCTCACACCACGCAGCCGATAGGCGTCTTTACGCTGCTGGAGCGCAGCGTTGTAAAGATGACGCGTGACATGGAGCGCGTGGTGAAGCGCCGCGTCTTGAGTGGCGGTCGGGTAGAGTCGCACGGTTTCAATGCGCTTCACCCTACGATTATAGTAGGCGCAGTGCCAACTGGGTGGCCGAGTGAAGGCGCAGAGCGGAAAAGTGCGCCGTTGTCCGTGGCGTTACGGCTAGACGCCTTGCCACCAACGCGGCGAAATATCGTCGCCGCTTGCAACGGGGTCGCTCGCATCCTACTCGCTACCGCGGCTTCGTACAAGTGGGGACGCATCTGCCTCCCCACTCGTGTATCGTACTCCGGTTGTAACTAGACAGACGTTACGGCGATCTTCTTGGGCGAAAGCGGCTTTATCGGGGTCAGCTCGACCTTGAGGATGCCGTTATTCACCGTCGCCGTCACCGAGTTCGCGTCGAGATCCTGCGGAAGCGTAATCGAGCGCGAGAACGATCCATGGCGCATCTCGCGACGGTGGTAGCGGACGTCTTTCGTTTCGGTTTTACCGGTATGCTCGCCGGTAACCGACACCGTGCCGCCGCTTACTTCGACGTTGATGTCCTTGGGCTCAAGCCCGGGGACGGACATCTCAAGCACGTACTTGCCGTCTTGCTCGTACAGATCGATCGGCATGTTCCCGTAGCCGAATGCTGCCGGCCGTTGCCAATCCAGAAACGAGTCGAACATTTGATCGAGCAGCGCGAGATCGCCGCTGCCGCTCTTAACCTTTAGTAGCTGTGCCATGATTCTTCGTGTCCTTTCGGGTTTAGATGAAGTGCGGACAGGCCGCACATCGAGACTACCGCAGCGATAAGAAGAATTGGTGAGCGATCTTCGCGAGCTCTTCCCGGTCCCACGCTATAAAAAGGTTATGACGCGCACATCGCAACGCAAGCAGAGAGTGGCACGCTTTGTTGCCCGCCGTCCGACCGCCAACGTCGGCGTGCGCCCGTATTGGGCGTAGCAAGCAGCGTCTACACACTAGGAGGCATTTCATGAACACCACCAAGAGTCTGGATCTCAAAGAAGAGATCATCGAAGAGCTCGCATACGATCCGCGGATCAACGCGGACGATATCGCCATCACCACCAAAGAGGGTGTCGTAACGTTGCGCGGGACGGTCCCCAACTTCAATCAAAAATGGGAAGCTGAAGACGCGATCAAACGCATTCGCGGCGTACGGGGTATAGCCGACGAATTAACGGTCGATCTCCCGTCCACGCACGTCCGGACCGACAGCGACATCGCACTAGCGATCGAGCGCCGCTTCGTATCCAATACCATTATCCCCAGCGCCGTGAAGTTCGTCGTAAAGGACGGCCACGTCACGCTGAGCGGCGAGGTACCCTGGTACTATCAGTCCCAGGAGGCTGCGTATGAAGCACGCCGCGTCATCGGCGTCAGGGACGTCAGCAACCTCATCAGCGTCATGCCGGCTCCATCATTCAAAACCGACGAAGTGAAACGGAAAATTCACTCCGAGCTTCAGCGCATGGCCGATCTCGACGCGAAGAAGATCGCCGTCTCGGTTTCGGAGGGAAAGGTGACGCTGAGCGGCAGCGCCAGAACCTGGTTCGAACGCGAAAAAGCCGTGCAGGCGGCCTGGAGCATTCCGGGTGTCACGTGCGTAGACAACTTCATCGCGATCTCCTAGGGGGTACGGCACATGTTGAAAGTCATCGAAGTGCTGGCCGAGTCCGGCAAAAGCTGGGAAGATGCAGCGCAGAATGCTGTAAAGCAGGCGAGCGAAACTCTCGAGGGCGTCAAGTCGATTTACATCCAGAACTTCGAGGCGACCATCGACGACGACGGGGCCATCGAGAAGTATCGCATCAACGCAAAGATCTCGTTCGTGTTGAAAAACTGAAGCGGTTCTTTGCGTAACCATCGGGACTGACGGCTCGGATACTCGGGTCGTCAGCCGTTGCGCCCACAAGCACTGAAGCTTACGGCGTCGGCGCCGGTGTCGGCCCTCCCCCACATGCCGCCACCGCTTCCAGGATCGGCACGCTGGCGGCACGTTCTCGGATCGCAAGATCGCGCTGCTCGATCTCCAGGTTTGCCATGGACGTCGCGAAGGGATTGTTGCCGAACTGGGATTCTTTCGCAAGCTGCCGGGCCGAATACTTTTCATCCGGAGTCAGAGCAAGGCCGGCACCGTTGATGTTTGCCGTTCCTAATGTCGGCGGAGGAGACCCGAGGATAAGCTGACGTCCCCGCACTTCTTCGGGCATGGTCGTTTTGGTGAGATCGTCGCCGGCGCCTTGAAGATCGCCCAGGCTCTCCGAATCAACGACCCCGTTCATAATGCCGATCGCTTTTCGCTGCTGATCGGCCACCGCTTCCAGCCGCTTCCGCATGGCCGCAGCGAGACGATCGTCGGGAGAATCGCCTTTCGGGGCGGGTATTGTTGCGATGAGCGCATCGAGTTTTGCGAGATTTGCTACCAGCAGCGACACACCGCGTTCCATGTTTAGCTGATCCAGCGTAAATGCGGCGCCGCTGCCGCCCTGCGTTGCATCTTTCCCCATAATAAAAAAGAGCTGCTTACCGATGCCGATGATGCGGTCGTTAGCCTGGATCCCTTGGATCGCCGGCGCAACGCTCTGATGTAACGTGCTACAGGCCAAGCTAACCTTCACGTGACCGATTTGGTGAAGCGGCGTAGGCGGCGCGTCCGCCAGAAGCACGCCTAAGACCAGCTGTGCAAGCATATCTCACCCCGATTGTGCGCCCGACCCTGGATGAACGGGTCTCCGGCTACGAGCGTGACTCGGACTCGTAAGAAAACGGGCTTCGCATTGCGAAGCCCGTTTTGCAGATGGTGCGGTCGGAGGGACTCGAACCCCCAACCTACAAGTTCGTAGCCTGTTGCTCTATCCAATTGAGCTACGACCGCACGCGTCGCCTGCGGCGACCTTCCCGGATACGTCGTATCGACGTTTTTTCCTTCCGGTGTATCGATTCGGAGAGGGAGGGATTCGAACCCTCGATACGCTTTTGGCGTATGCTCATTTAGCAAACGAGTGCCTTCAGCCGCTCGGCCACCTCTCCGCGATCGCACCCCGGGGAGGTGCGCCGACGACTATACCACATCGGCGCAGCACTCACCTATCGGACTTCTGTCGCTTCGGCTCACTCTTTCGGAGCGGACGGCCCTTCGAGCGGCTGTTCTTCAACGAATTCCGCGTGCACCGGAGCCGCATGGACCGGCACCGGGGCGACGACAACGGGCGGGGCCGCGCGACGCCGTCCCAGCAATGCGTCGATGCCCAGCATCCGTCCCGTCGGCAACACCACATTGATTGCGGAAAGCGCGAGCATGGCGGCATCCATTCCGGCGATACCCTCCACCGATCCGAGGGCGCCCTTCGCGGCCATGTAGTTCAGCGTGAGCAGCACGCCCACGAATCCGCCAAGGCGCGTGAAAACACCCAACAGAAGGGCACAGCCCGTCAGCACTTCACCTAAACGCACGAGTTCGGCGAAGATCGCGATGTTCGGTTGCACGACGTTGACGAGAAAATCGTGATACGGCCCCGTCGTCGACGTCGCAGCCTTTGCGATGAATCCAACGATAAAGCCGTTTGGCGGCATAAACATCGTACTCTGGGTGAACTTTCCGACCCCGTGAACGATCCATGCGGCGCCGGTGAATATGCGTAGCACGGCTAGCCAGAATGCGTAGGTCTTGGGTGAGGGCAAGGTCATGCGGATATCGGCTCCTTTTGCCCGCGCGCGATGCGCGCGATCAGTTGCGCCGCCGCAAGAGCGGCTTGAGGGTGGGCGGTACGCCGCTGCGCACCGATCATTTCACGGCGTTGCTCGCCATCGAATACGCGCGTTATCGCGGCGGGCAGTTCGTCCATGTCCGCGCGAAGCGCCGCACCCCACTCGACCAATAGCTGCGCGTTGCGTTCTTCCTGGCCGGGCAGCGGTTTGCACAAGACCATCGGGATCTGCGCGCAGAGGGCCTCGGCCGTACTCAGGCCGCCCGGCTTGGTGACGAACGCATCGCACGCGTGCATGTAATCGTAGACGTTATCGACGAAGCGCAGGACGCGCACCGGGTAGGTTGCCGAAGCCGCCGCCTCGAGGACGCGCCGTTCGACGCGACGGCTGTTGCCGGCGACCACAACTGCCCCAATCGGCGTCTCGATGCGTTCGAGCGACCGGAGCATTTGCTCGAGCGGACCGATGCCCAAGCCTCCGCCCATCATCAGCACGAGTTTACGAGCGCGCGGAAGCCCGAGCCGCTCGCGCAACAGTTCCTGGGGCTCGTCGCTCGGTGCAAAGCGCGGATTCACAGGGATTCCCGTCACGACCACGCGCGAAGCTTCCACGCCGCGCGCAAGCATGACTTCGCGAATCGCCTGGGTCGACACCGCGTAGCCGTCCACGTTCCGGTGGATCCAAAATCCATGGACGGCGAAATCGGTCAAGACTCCGACGACCGGCGGCCCATCGTCGTACAGCCGCTTATACTCGGCCATGGCACCGCATGGAAAGGCATGGGTGCAGACCACCACATCGGGCCGCTCTTGCTCGATGAGCGGGCGCAGGTTACCGGCCGTAAATTGGTGCGCCCAGGTGCGAAATGGCCCCACCTCGGTGGCACGCTCGGCGCGGTCGTAGACGTAGCGATAGAGTTGCGGAATCGTTTTGACCATCCGCAAATACCCGTCCGAAACCACGCGAGAGACGACGAGCGCGGCGTATTGGTACGAATCGACAACCTGCGTGTGCGCCTCGGGATCGATGGTGCGCAATGCCGCACAGACCGCATTTGCAGCCGAAACGTGGCCGACGCCGACGCTCGCCGAAAGAACGAGAACGCGAATTAGGCCTCGCCCCCGTCGTCGCCGGCTTCTTCTGCGAAGACCAGGAATTCATCGAGAATCTCCTGTGCGAGATCTTCGTCTTCTAGCAGATTGCCTTCGAGATCGGTGACGATGAATTCGCTCTCGCCCTCTTCATCTTCGGGTTCGTGCATGAGCACCGCGTACGATGCGCCGTCATCGGGATCTTCGAGAATTCCAACGACTTCGAACGGTAATTCGGTACCCTCTTTGGTTTCGATATGGAGCACCTCGCTCAGTTCGAGCGGTCCGCTCTTGGCTTCACCGTTGTTGGACGACATGGGGATGCTCCTATTTTAAGCAGCGAGCTACGTTGGCTTGGTGTTGTTCTAGCGTCTTCGCGAAGACGTGGTGGCCTCCGCCACAGTAGACGTAATAGAGGGCATCGGTCTTCGCCGGATGCAGGGCCGCTTCCAGCGAGGGTAACCCGGGATTGGCGATCGGCGTGGGGGGCAGCCCCTCGTGGAGGTAGGTATTATAGGGCGAATCGATCTTCAGGTCGGCGTAGGAGAGTTCCGCCTTGTGATGCGGGAGGGCGTATTCGATGGTGGCATCGATCTGCAATGGCATGTGCGCCCGCAGCCGGTTGTAGATGACCCCGGCGATCATCGGGCGATCGGCATCGATCTTGGCTTCGCGCTCGACCAAAGATGCGACCGTGACCGCCTGCGGCACCGTCACGTGGAGCGCTGCCGCTCGCTGGGCGGCGTCGGCCGGAAGCTCTTTGAAGAACTGCCCCGTCAGCATCGTCACGATCTGCGAAGGCGTCGCGGCTACGTCGACCAGGTAGGTGCTGGGAAAGAGATAGCCCTCTAGGTTCCGCGTGCGCGTACCACCGACGTTCAGCCCGGTGGTTGCGAACCGGCGATCGAGCACTGCGGCGCTCGCGATACCTTCGTCTTGCAATCGCTGCGCGATCTGCCGGTCGGTAAATCCCTCGGGGAACGTCACCCAGCGCGCGATCTGTGCTCCGCCCGTGCGCAGTTCCTGGAGGATCTCATTTTGGCTCTGATGCGGGGCAAATCGGTACGCGCCCGCTCGCACGTCTTCTTCGCTACCTTGGAGGCGCGCAAGCAACCGAAAGGCCAGGCCGTTTGCGATCACGCGGTTGTTCGAAAGCTCCTCGGCGATATCGGCCAGCGACGAACCGCGAACGATGACGACTTGCTTGGGTACGGCAGGCAGGGAGCGGTCCCCAAACGCCGCGTAGGCGAACCAGGCGGCGATCGAGGCGGCCACCAGAACGACGACGGTCGCGAGCGTTGCGAGGATTCGCAGGAGTACGCGCATCAGCGCGCCTCGTTTCTGCGCCGCGACAGAAACGTCTCCAAAATGAGCGCGGCCGCCATCTTATCTACCACTCCTTTGCGTTTCTTGCGCGAGACATCCGCGGCGATCAACGTCTTGGTCGCCTGCGCCGTGGTCATGCGCTCGTCTACGCGGTGGACGCGCCCCGCATAGATCCGCGCGAGTTGTTCGATGAACGCATCCATCTTTTGAGCCGCGATCCCGCGCTCCCCCGAGAGCGCGACCGGATCGCCGATCACCAAATCGGTCACGGCGTACGACGTGAGATACTCGGCGAGTCGCTCCAAATCGGCGTTGAGGGTGGAGCGCTCGACCGTTCCGACGGGCAAGGCGAACGTTCCGCTCGGGTCGGCAATCGCGACGCCGATCCGCTTGGTGCCGACGTCGAGCGCCATGATACTCATCGGATGCTCGCTTTCGGGCGGCGGCCCAAGTGGTGCGCGAGTAGCGTTTCGATCGCGCGTTCGACGCGCGGCGTTGCGCGTACGGTGGCGCGGGCCGCGCTCCCTTTAGCGGCTCCGACGGCGCGCACGTTCTGCAAGTCCGCTTCGTCGAATTCGATCAAATCGCGCCAGCGCTCGCGGCACGCTCCGCAGATCAAGCCCCCGGCATCGGGATCGAGCCACGCGTGTCCTTCGAAATCGAGCGAGCAACGCACACAGCAATCGACCGCCGGGTCTAGCCCGAGCGCGCACAGCAGGCGTATGGAAAAGCGCGGAATCAGCGATCGCGGCTCGTCGCTCGCCGCGATCGCCGCGACCGCTCCGGTCAGCAGCGCATACACGTCCGGCATGGGCAGATCGGGCTCGCAGAAAGCGTCGATCACTTCGGCGACCAGCGAAAACACCGCGAAGCGATCGGGATCGACCAGCTTGCTCCACGGCGCTCGCGCAATATCCGCGGCAACGATGACATCGAGCGAACGCCCGCGGTGCATGGTCATCACGCATTCGTTTCCGAATTCCAAACGACCGGAGAGGTGACTTTTCGGCCGCCGGACCCCCTTTGCGACCGCATCGAGCTTTCCGCGCTGATCGGTGAACAGCGTGAAGATACGGTCGGCTTCGCCCAACTGGCGACCGCGCAAGACGACCGCGTTGGTTTTGTACGATCGCGCTGCGCTCACTGCCGCTCCTTACGCGAGGCTGTGCGGCCCGAACGCGTGTGGGAGCAGTTCCCCGGCGCTCGTTTGGATCGGGCCGGCGGAGCCCACGTAGATCACCGCAATCCCTTCGCCGAATTCGACGATGAACTGGCGACAGGCGCCGCAGGGCGCGGCCACAGCCCCATCCGGGCCGGCGATCGCGATCGCACGAAACGACCGATGCCCCAAGGCTATCGCATGCACTAACGCCGCCCGCTCGGCGCAGATCGAGAGCCCGTAACTCGCATTCTCCACGTTGCATCCGACGACGACGTCGCCGTCGATGGTCTCCACCGCCGCACCGACGGCGAACTGCGAATAGGGTGCGTATGCGCTCCCGCGAGCCGCGCGCGCTCGTTCCAAAAGCGCCTCAGGAGACATCGCTGCTACCGGCCACCGCCTGCCCATTGCTTTGCGTCTGCTGCACGTCGCCGTCGGTATAAATGCGTACGGCTAGGATGCGACGCCCCCGCGTTCGCTCGACGCGCAAGCGCGTGCGATCGTCCGCTTCGACTTCTTCTCCCTCGGTCGGCAAACGTCCGAATAAACCGACGATGTAGCCACCGATCGTCTCGAAATCGTCGGTCGGCAAGGCCGTGCCGAGTTCGTCGTTCACATCGTCGATGCTGGTGCCGGCCTCGACTACCGCTTCGCGCGGCGAAACGATAGCGATCGCCTCCTGCTCGTCTTCGTCGTGTTCGTCGCGAATCTCGCCGACGATTTCTTCGAGCAGATCTTCCATCGTCACCAGGCCGGCAGTACCGCCGTACTCGTCGACGACGATCGCCATCGAGAATTTATCGCGCTGCATCTCGCGCAGCAATTCGGCGAGTTTCTTCGTCTCGGGCACGTGGACGACCGGACGCATCAGCGTGCGCAAACTGCTTTGCGCGAGATTGCCCGTAGCCAGACCGATCAATAATTCGCGGTCGTGTACGACGCCGACGATATCGTCCTTCGATTCTTGAAATACCGGGAGCTTGGAATAGCCTTCGGAGATCACCACGTCGAGCGCGCGGCGCGGCGAATCGTCGACCGAGACGGCCACGATATTCGGGCGCGGTTGCATCACCTCGCGAACGATCGTATCGCCGAA
>DATKQG010000071.1 GCA_035532835.1 Candidatus Dormiibacterota bacterium | reverse complement strand
GATGGAGCTTCTGACGATGAGCCGACCCGAAATCGCCCGACTGGACGCTTGTCAGCGCCTCGAGGCGGGAACTCTTACCCAAGCCGAGGTGGCCGCCCAGCTTGGCCTGTGCGACCGCCAGGTCCGGCGTCTTTTGGCCCGTTACCGCTCCGGAGGGCCGGCGGGACTGCGATCGGTCCGACGTGGTCAGCCCAGCAATAGGCGAATAGCCGAGGCGGTCTTGCGCGAAGCCCTCGACCTTGTTCGAGAACGCTATCTCGATTTCGGGCCGACATTCGCCAATGAGAAACTGCGCGAACTGCATGGCATTTGTATCGGGACCGAGACGTTACGCAAAGCGATGATCCGCGCAGATCTCTGGCAGGCGCGGCGCAAGCCGTATCGCCGCACGCACCGGCCACGTGAGCGGCGGCCGTGCTTTGGAGAGCTCGTGCAGATCGATGGTTCTCCGCACGATTGGTTCGAAGGGCGCGCGGCACGCTGTTCATTGATCGTATTCATCGATGATGCAACGAGCAAGCTGGTGGGATTGCGTTTCGTTCCCGTCGAGTCGACGTGGGCCTATTTCGATTTACTACGTTCGTACATCGGCTCGTACGGACGGCCGCTGGCGCTCTACAGCGATCGCCACTCGATTTTCCGATCAACACACTCGGAGTACACCGAAACCAAGGAAACGCAGCTTGGCCAGGCGCTACGGGAGCTCGACATCGAGTTGCTCTGCGCGACGACTCCCCAGGCAAAGGGACGCGTCGAACGCGTTAATCGCACGTTGCAGCAAAGGCTTCTGCGCGAGTTGCGTCTGCGAAGTATCTGCACGATCGATGATGCGAACGGCTATCTCCCGGAGTTCATCGAGGATCATAACCAGCGCTTCGCCGTCGCTCCTCGTTGCCAAGATGACCTCCACCGCCCCCTCGACGGAATCGACCTCCTACGAGCGCTCTGCTGCCGGTACGAACGCAGCGTTACAGCTGAACGCACGTTTCAAATCGGGCAGAACATTTACGCCTTAGACGATCAGTCCATTCGGCCGAAAACACGCCTCTCGATCCGCGAGCAGCAAGATCAATCCTTCGAGATCATTGCCGGCAGCCGAATCCTTGCCTACCACAAGCTGCGAACATTGACCCAGGGTGCGATCGTCGACAGCAAAGTCATCCGACAACCGGTCGACCCCCGCGCGCCCAACCCGAAAAAGGGACATAAGCCAAAGCTGGGGCACCCATGGAAAACCCCTTTTTAAGAACACCACTCCGACGAGCTATCCGGACATTTCTACTTGGCGAAGCCGGACATCAGGACGTGGGGCTAACAGCGCCTTGGGTCGCCGGGGCCTAGTTGGGGTCTAGGAGAATGCTGCGGAAGCTTTGGTAGCGGCTGGCAGCGATGCGGCCCTCCTCGACTGCGGCCTTTACCCCGCAGCCCGGCTCGCGTAGATGGGTGCAGTCGGTGAAGCGGCACTTGGTGGCTGCCGCGGCGATTTCGCGGAAACCTTCGGCGAGCTCCGCCGGCGTGATTTTCCCCAGGCCGAACTCGTTGACGCCCGGGCTATCTATAAGGAAGCCGTCTCCCATGCGGTAGAGTCTGGCTGCTGTGGTGGTTTGGCGGCCCAGGCCGTGGCGCGAGACTTCGCCGACGCTGCCCTCGCCGCCGAGGGCTCGAAAGATCGAACTCTTTCCGACACCGGAATTTCCACACAGAAGCGCATGCCGGCCCGCGATCGCGTCCCGTAGCGTGTCGATGCCTTCGCCGAGGCGCGGGTTGATCACGAGCGTCGGATAGCCCAGGGGCTCGTAAATCCCGAGAAGTTCGGCGAGCAGACTCGGCGCCCCGAGATCGGGTTTGGTGAGCACGACCAGCGCCTGAGTCCCCTGCAGTTGGGCGAAGGCCAGGAGTTGATCGAGCGTTACCAAGCGAGGGGCCGGGTCAGCCAGGGCGGTGACCGTGACGATCGAATCGACGTTGGCCGCCATCGTTTTGGTACGCCCGCTGAACGACCGACGCTCCAGGGTTGAGACGCGCGGTTCCAGCCGCTCGATCACGACCTTCTCGTCCTCGAGCGAGCGCACGTAGGCCACATCGCCGGGCACGGGCATCGAACGCTTGCCGGTCATCCGGCGCAGGTTGGCAACGCGCGGCGCGTGCTCGTCGTCGAGAACCACGAGCGCCGCGTTCTTTCCGGTAGAGACGACGAGCGCGCGCTGCAGGTCGATCATTCGCAAGATTGCGATAGATGCGCGGCTAACAGTCGTATGGTCGTGTCCACGCTGACCGTCCGTATGGCGCCCGACTGCGGCCAGGCCGATTGCGCCGCGGTCGACTTCGCCGTGCGCGCGTCCGGGGCCGACATCGTTTGGGCGCCTCGCGCTCGCACCGGACGCCGGTATGGATCCATCGTACATCCCACGCACGAGCTGCGCGGCGCATTGAATGCCATCGATGGCGTGAACGTACGGGACGAGATCATCGCAATAGCTGTTTACCCATCGACGCCCGAAGCCTTGCCTGCCATTGCCGATGCCCTCGGCGGGGCGGGCGCGCCCGACGGCGTTCTCTCGTGCGATGCAGTCGACGATGCGGTTGTCGTGGAGTGGGATCCGTTGCGGACGCCCGCATCCATCGTCTATGGTTTGATCGATGTAGAACTCGCGCGCTTCCACGCATCGCGCGTCGTCGAGCTCCTCGTGCCTTTGAGCGACGCGTTGCTCGCGCGGATCGCGGCCGAGGGCCTGCGCGCGCCGGATCTGCGGGCCGATCGGCTTTTGGAGTTTCAGTTGGAGCGGTCGGGTGTCTTGGATTAACACGCTGTTTAGCTACATCGGCATCACCGACGTGCTCGATATTCTGGCCACCAGCGTGCTGGTGTATTACGTGCTGCTCCTGATTCGCGGAACCCGGGCGGTGCAGATTCTCACCGGCGTCTTCGTGCTGGTCGGGCTGCTCGGCGTTGCCAGCCTTTTGCATCTCTATTTGCTGGAAACGATTTTGCGACTGTTGGTCGTCGGCGCCGCGGTCACCCTACCCATCGTGTTCCAGCCCGAGTTGCGCCGCGCGCTGGAACAGATCGGCCGGGGCGGATTCTTCCGCCTCAACGATGAGAAGAGCGCGTGGACGCGGCCCGAGGACAAGTCGATCGCCATCCTCGCGCGGGCGGCGTTTCTGCTCTCGCGCAACAAACTCGGTGCGCTCATCGTCCTCGAACAGCAAAGCGGTCTCAAGGAGTTCATCGAGAGCGGCACGATTCTCGATGCGCAGATCTCCGCCGAATTAATCTTGGCGATCTTTATGCCGCGCTCGCCGTTGCACGATGGCGCGATGATCGTTCGCGATAACATCCTCGAGGCTGCCGGGTGTTTCTTGCCGCTGGCCGAGCAGTCGCTGGCGGAGCGGCGGGTTGGAACGCGGCATCGCGCCGCCCTCGGCCTCACCGAGCAAACCGACGCGGTGGTCATCATCGTATCCGAGGAGACCGGTGCGATCAGCGTCGCGCGCGAGGGCAAGCTTTCGCGCCCGGTTGAAGAAGAGCAGCGGCTGGTCAAGATTCTCCTTGCGGTGACGCGCGCGCCGCGCGAACATCGTTTAACCCGCGACGTCGTTACTCACTTGCGCGCGCGACTGACGCGGCGCGGCCAGGAAGAGCAGCTTGCAGATCATCCGCAGGAACTTCGTTCTTAAACTTCTCGCGCTCGCGATTGCGATCGTGGGATGGGCGTATTTTCGGTTTGCGACCAATCCGGTGATCTCGGCACGCTTCGACCAGCAGCTCTCGGTGCCGATCGTCGCGGCCAACCTTCCCGACGGATACGTCGCGCATTTTCCCGAAAAGGAAGCGGTCGTAACGATCGCGACCAAACGCGGCGAGCCGCCCATCAAACCGGATGAAATCAAGGCGGTACTCGATCTTTCCAACCGCACCACAGGGGTCTACAACATCCCCCTGCAGTTGGTGGCCCCGACGCTCGTGGTGCAGAGTTTAAGCCCGGCCTCGGTGAGCTTGACGATCGAACGGATCGAAAGCCGGGTCTTTCCGCTCGCGGTACACTATCGCGGGCAGCGCCCGAGCGGCATCGTGGTCGGATCGGTAACGATGCAGCCCGCCACCGTTGTGGTTCACGGGCCGACCGGCGCGCTCGGGCAAATCTCTACGGTGCGTGTCGACGTGCCGATTCCGGGAGCTCCGGGGAGTTTCGACGAAATGGTTCGTCCGCGCGCGGTCGATTCATTCGGGCAAGAGATTCCGGGCCTCGATGTCACGCCGGATTTAGTGCGCGTGCAAATCCAGTTCATTCCGGGCACCGGAACAAAAGGAAGATAGTGGGCCGTTATTTTGGGACCGATGGCATTCGCGGAGTTGCGAACGCCGATTTAACGCCGGAGCTCGCGTTTGCCGTCGGGCGAGCGGGCGCAAGCGTTCTATCGGCGACCAGCGACCGCCATCGCCCGATGGTGATCGGGCGCGATACGCGTCTCTCGGGAACCATGCTCGAAGCCGCGATGATCGCCGGCATCACCTCGGTCGGCCGCGATGTCGTTTCGATCGGTATCGTCCCGACGCCGGCGGTGGCGTGCGTGACGGTTGCGGAGCATGCGGCTGCCGGCGTTATGATCAGCGCGTCGCACAATCCCGTGCCCGACAACGGCATCAAATTCTTCGGTCCCGATGGGTTCAAACTCTCGGATGAGGTTGAAAACCAGATCGAAGCCAGCATGGAAAGCGGCTCGCTCCCGCGACCGATCGGAACCGATATCGGCGTCGCAAGCGTGGCTCAGAATCTCGCCAAGCACTATTACGCGGAACTCTACGGAACCGGTGTCGATCTGCACGGATTGCACGTGGTCGTCGACGCCGCGTACGGTGCGGCTTATGCGATCGCACCTTACGCCCTGCGTAAGCTCGGAGCTACGGTAACGGAGCTGCACTGCGAGAATGACGGCTCGCGTATCAACGTCAAGAGCGGCGCTACGCATTTGGAACCGCTTGCAACAAAGGTTCGCGAATTGCTCGCTGCGGGCGAAACCAGCGTTGTCGGCGTCGCCTTCGACGGCGACGCCGACCGGGCGCTGTTCGTCGATGAAACCGGTACGATTCTCTCGGGCGATCACGTGATGTTCGCTATCGCGCGCGATCTGCACGAGCGCGGCGAACTCTCCGGCGATGCGATCGTCGGTACGGTCATGAGCAACATCGGTTTCGAGCGCGCGCTCTCCAACCACGGCATCGGGCTATTGCGAGCGCCGGTCGGCGATCGCTACGTCTTGGAGTTCATGCGCGAGCGCGGCCTCGCCCTGGGCGGCGAACAATCGGGGCACATCATCGATCTGCGCCGCAATACGACCGGCGACGGCCCGATGACGGCGGTTACGCTGTTCGGAATCGTCACCGCCAGCAAGCGACGCCTCCACGACCTGGTGGCCGAGGTGATCGTGGCCCCGCAAGTGCTGGTGAACGTGCGTACGGCTCGTCGCGAGGTACTGGAATTGGATTCGATTCGGGCGGCGATCGCCGATGCCGAACGGCGCCTGGCGGGCTCGGGAAGGCTGCTGATTCGGCCCTCGGGCACCGAGCCGCTGATCCGCGTCATGACCGAAGGCGACGATCGGGCCCTCATCGAGGGCATCGCTGCGGAGCTGGCCCGGCAAATCGAAGAAGCGGCCAACCCCTCGGGAGCGCCCGCTTAAGAACATAAAGCCCATGTAAAGGCCGGGAGGAGAACGGAGCCATGAGGTAAACCTAACGGCTCATATAGAGCGCCGTGATCATGAGTCACGGCACCTACGCCTGCACAAGATCACTGAATCCGGGCTGCAACCCGGAGCGGGGGACTCTCAGGATAGGGGTGAGTGGACCGGTCTGGTCCTAGGGCGATCTTTCCCGCCCGAACCCGTCAACTAACCTCGTAAGTGTCGTGAAAGAGGAGTCGTTCTTGCGACAAGCGTTTGCGGCCGGGGCTTTTGCCCTGTTGCTCATCGGATCGTTCAGCGTAGCCAGCGCGAACGAAACGAATTCCCACCACGCTATTCATACCCACGCATCAGCCTCTAAAACATCCACTAAGCCTTTGAGTCCGGATGTGACTGCGTGGACCGCCCATCTTTTAGTCGTCACGAACGCGGAACACCGCACGAAGGACGGCAAAATCAGCGAGTTCGCCGGCGGCGTTCTCGCGCGGACGTCCAAAATCGCCCAAGAACTCACCAAGAGCGCGTTGCGTTTTCTGGGCACGCCCTACGTTTTCGGCGGAACCACGGCCTCGGGCTTCGACTGCTCCGGCTACGTTCAGCACGTCTTCGCAATGCTCGGGATTAGCGTTCCGCGTACGGCGGACGCGCAATACGACGCCGGCCATCGCATCGTCGGCGCCATGCGCCCGGGTGATCTGGTGTTCTTCCAGACCTACGAGCCGGGCGTTTCGCACGTGGGCATCTATCTGGGGAACGGGAAATTCGTCCACGCATCGAGCCACGGTGTGATGATTTCGAGTCTCTCCCAATCCTACTGGCACTCGCGCTACGTCGGCGCTAAGCGCCTCATCGCAACGCGATAGAGAACAATGTCGAGCGCGCGCAAGCCGAAACACGGCTTGCCGCGCAGGCCTATCTCGCGTGGCCGATCGCCCTCTACGAGCGGGTCGCTCCTCGGGAGGGCGCATCGAACTGGTATAAAGTGCACCTACGCCAAGCGCTCTGGTTCGGCAATATCGCCGCTCTCGGAGCGTTTATTGCGTTCGTCTGGCCCCTAGCCGCCAGCTTGCTGATTGCCGACGTTGTGGCGACGCTCTGGATCTACGGCCTCGCGTTACTCATCGATATTGCGTATTTCGTCCTATGGCTGGTGCTTGCAATGCGCTATAGTCGGCGAGCGGCCCGCGGGGAGCTCTTTACCATCCCGCTGGTTGCGCGCGTAACAGGGACGTGGTCGCGAAAGCCCTAATCTTCGAGACGCCCATTTCGATGGGGTGTAGCCAAGCGGTACGGCAGCGGACTTTGACTCCGCCATGCGTTGGTTCGAATCCAGCCACCCCAGCCATGTAAGAAGCGGCTCCCTAAAAGGGGGCCGCTTCTTGCATGGCTGGGCTACGCCGGTATCCCGCAACGCATGGCGGAGCTTGCTCCGCCGTCTTATGAAAAGTATGCGTAGCGCAGCGCAGCGTATTTTTCGTAAGACCCTTGGTTCGAATCCAGCCACCCCAGCCAGCAACGCATGGCGGAGCTTGCTCCGCGAGTCGGTACCGATTGTCCGGGCAGTTTGTTATGCTGCGATCGTGAGGAACAGTAATGAATCCCTTGACTAACCTCGGAAAAGAGCCGCCCGTCATCACTACGGAAAGACTGACGCTCAGAGGCCACCGGTTCGAGGACTTACAGCCTTGCTTTGCTATGTGGTCGGACCCGGATGTCACCCGCTTCATCGGCGGAAAGCCTTCCACCGAGCAACAGACGTGGCTTCGTTTGTTGCAGTACGCCGGGCATTGGTCGCTCATGGGCTTCGGATATTGGGCCATGGAAGAAAAGGAAAGCGGATTGTTCGTCGGAGAGGTTGGGTTTGCGGATTTTAGGCGAGATATTTCAACGTCGATGAGTACCGCCCCGGAAGCTGGCTGGGCTCTCGCTCCGCGCTTCCATGGCCGAGGGCTTGCGACTGAGGCGCTCGGTGCCGTCCTTGCTTGGGCGGATCGGCGTGCCCGATGGCCGCGCACCGTGTGCTTAATAAGCCCCGACAATCGGCAGTCGATAAAGGTAGCCGCGAAATGCGGATATCGCGAGTTCGAAGAGACGCTATTTAACGGGCGCCCCATTCTTTTGTTTGAACGAAAGAAATAGATACGTGATCGGGCTAGGAGCGCGCCGTTGGGGGGACGGCTTCGGGGAACGTGAAGACGTTGGCGGGATCGACGTGCCGCTTTATCGCTTCGAGTCGCGCGAGATTGGCGCCGTGATATGCGGTCTTCCAATCGGTCAGGGACGGGTCGATGAAATTTTGATAAGCGCCGCCTTTGGCGATGGGGACGATGGTCTCGTAGAATGCGTTTAGCCATTCCAGGTTGTCGCGAAGCGTGCGATCCGGCGTCTCCTTTTCCCAATAGAGCTCGACCGAGCTCAGCCATTCGCTATGCCGATGCACGAAAGCCGTTTCGTGCGGCGCTCTATCATTAACGTGGGCGCCCGTTTGAAAAAGTTTGAATGCGGCCGACTTCGCGCTTTTCGGGTATCTCCGTAAGCCGTCAAAAACTGCTGCGACGGCGCGATGATCGATCGCCTCATCGAAGAAGCGGGAGCGTTCTTGATAGTAGGCGGGGTGCCCCGGTTCCGATAGCGCCTGCTGCGCCTTCCAATAGGGCTCTCTACCGACGGTGCCGGTGGGCGTCGCGATGGCATACGCCTCGGCGAGCATCTCGCTCAGTTCGCTCGGGGTACCCGCGAATTGCCCAAGGGCGTGAATGGTCATCTCCGACGAAATGGTCGGCGCGTTTGCCGTCACTTTCGAACCAAGGGTTGCGGGTGCGCGCTCGAACGTGCTTACGAGATTGGCGAAAACACGCTCCGGTTGCCGGTCCCAGGTTAGATCGAAAACCGTCATCGGCCCCACTTCGAACGTCTGAAACGCAAACGACGTATTGATTCCAAAGTTTCCGCCGCCCGCCCCGCGGCAGGCCCAGAATAGATCGTCGTCGCCTTGAAGCCTGCGAATCATCCCGTCGGCGGTGACGATCTCGGTTGCAACGAGTTGATCGCAGCCAAGCCCGTGGGCGCGCATGTTGAAGCCGATCCCGCCGCCGAGTACGAAACCCGCAACGCCGACGCCGGGGCAGCGGCCGTGGGTAATGG
>DATKQG010000070.1 GCA_035532835.1 Candidatus Dormiibacterota bacterium | reverse complement strand
GCAATCGACAGGATGTCGAACTTCCTTTGAATGTTGCACAAAAACATACGAGTAGGAAGCGCGCAGGATGCGCGCTGACGAACGGTTCCCCACACCGGTGCCGTTCTGCAGTAGCTCGTTCTGCTAGCTAACCACGAAGCTGACGAGTTTCCCCGGCACGAAGATGCGTTTGCGGATCTGCTTGCCGTCGAGATACGTTTGAACGTTTGCGTCGGTTAACGCGAGCGCAATCGCGGCCTCCTCGGTGACGTCGGGTGCGACGGTTAGTCGCGCGCGGATCTTGCCGTTGACTTGCACCACCAGCGTGAGTTCGTCGAGCGCGAGGGCGCGTTCGTCGGGTTCGAGCGCGCGTTCCTGATGCACGGACGTACTATGGCCCAGGCGCGACCAGAGCTCGTCGGCGATGTGCGGGGCGTATGGCGCGATGATGAGCGGCAATGCATGCACGGCATAGAGCAGCGCCTGGGAGTCCGGTGCGTTCTTCGCCGCGGCGGTCATCGCGTTGACGAGCTCGTCGAGCTTCGCAATCGTGGCGTTGAAATGGAAGCGCCGGGTGAGTACTTCCTCGATGCCGGATCGAGCCGCGACGTGTACCGCGCGAATCAAAGCTTTTTCGGCGGCTCCGTTCGCGGGCGGTAGCTCGCGTGGCGATACCGCTGAGGCCCGTTCGGCCAACGGTTCGCACGCGCGCCAGACGCGGTTGATGAAACGTACGCGCCCGCTGATGCCTTCGTCGGTCCATTCACTGGTGTCTTCGGGCGGCGTGACGTAGAGCAGAAACAGGCGCATCGCGTCGACGCCGTTGGTCGCGGCGGTTTCGTCGATGCCGACCACGTTGCCGCGCGATTTCGACATTTTCTCGCCGTTGTAGAGCACCATGCCCTGGTGGAAGAGTCGCTGGAACGGCTCGTTGCTTCCGGTTACCCAGCCCCGATCGTGGAAGAATTTGTAGAAAAAGCGGGAGTACAGCAGATGCAACACGGCATGTTCGGCGCCGCCGATGTACTGATCGACGTTCATCCACTGCTTCGCGGGCGCTGCGCCCCACGGAGCGGTTGCGTTGTGCGGGTCGAGGTAGCGTAGATAGTACCAGGACGATTCGAAGAACGTGTCCATCGTATCGCTCTCGCGCCGAGCCGGGCCGCCGCACTTCGGGCAGGTCGTCTCCATGAACGCGGCGTCGCGTGCGAGCGGCGAGCCTTCGCCGGTGATCGGCACGTTGCTCGGGAGGACGACGGGCAACTGCGTATCCGGTACGGCGACTTCGCCGCAGGCCGTGCAGTAGACGATCGGAATGGGCGTGCCCCAATAGCGTTGGCGCGAGACGAGCCAATCGCGCAGGCGCATCGTTACGCGCTTGCCGCCGATGTCGAGGGACGTAAGCTTCGCCGCGATCGCGTCGCGCGCGCGTTCGCTCGTCATGCCGGTGAAATCGCCGCTGTTCATCAGGCGACCGTCGTCGACGAAGGCCGCTTCCAGCGGTGCATCGGCCGAGGATCCGTGCGGTGCGATGACTTGCGCGATCGCCAGCCCGTGCTTTTTAGCGAAATCGAAATCGCGTTCGTCGTGCGCGGGGACGCCCATAACCGCGCCGGAGCCGTATTCGGCGAGCACGTAGTTGGTCACCCAGATCGGCACGCGCTCGTGCGAGAGCGGATGAATGGCGTACGCGCCGGTGAAGAGGCCTTGCTTCTCCATCAAGCTGGTGCGTTCGAGTTCGGATTTGGACTTTAGGCTCTGCGCGAAGGCGTCGACCGCCGTTGCCTGTTCGGCGGAGACGTGCGCTTTGAGCCGTTCGACCATCGGGTGTTCGGCGGCTATGGCGAGAAACGTGACGCCGTAGATCGTGTCGACGCGGGTGGTGAATGCTTCGATCCGCGCGTCGACGCCGTCGACGGCGAACGCGAATTGCGCGCCTTCGCTACGGCCGATCCAATTGCGTTGCATCGTGCGCGTGCGGTCGGGCCAGCCGCCCAGCTCGTCGAGATCGTCGAGCAACCGCTGTGCGTAGTCGGTGATTTTCAGGAACCATTGCGAGAGGTTGCGCCGTTCGACGGCGTGGCCGCAGCGCCAGCATTTGCCGTCGATGACTTGCTCGTTCGCCAAGACCGTTGCGTCGTGCGGGCACCAGTTCACGGGCGCTTCGCGCTTGTAGGCGAGGCCGTGTTCGTAGAGACGCAAGAACAGCCACTGGTTCCAGCGATAGTACTCGGGCGAACAGGTGGTGATCTCGCGCGACCAATCGTAGCTGGTGCCGATCAGGCGGAGCTGACGCACCATGTTTTCGATGTTCGAGCGCGTCCAGGTGTTGGGATCGATCCCGCGCGCAATCGCTGCGTTTTCGGCCGGCAGCCCGAAGGCATCCCAGCCCATCGGGTGCAGCACGTTATACCCGAGCATGCGCATGCTGCGCGCTATCGCATCGCCGAGCGTGTAGTTTTTTGCATGGCCGACGTGCAGATCGCCGGATGGATACGGCAGCATCTCGAGCACGTAGTACTTCTCGCGCGGGTCGTCGTCACGCGCGCGATAGATGCCTTCGTTCTCCCAGCGCTCTTGCCAGGTCCGTTCGGTGTTGCGAAAATCGTACGTTTCGGCCATAGAGAGCATGGTAATGGCTCACGAGGGGCGTGGCTACCTTTCCGGTCGGACCTCGGCGTGGGAAAGGCGGGCATGTTGCGATATGTTGCACTCCTCGCCGCCATCGTCGTCGCGGCATTGGCCATCTGGCACCCGGCACCGCATCCGCCCATACTCGCGGCCGCGGCTGCGGAACCCCACCTCCGCCCAACCCATGGGCGAGCCAAAAAGACGAGCGCGGCGAGGGCGTTGGTCTACGTCGTGGGAGCGGTCGCGCGGCCGGGGCTCTACCGCGTGCCCGCGAGTGGACGCGCCGACGACGCCGTGCGAGCGGCGGGGGGAATGCTCCCGGGTGCCGATGCAGCCGGCGTCAACCTGGCCGCACGGGTGGGTGACGGCGACGAAATCGACGTACCGCGAATCGGCGAGGCGCCTCGAAGGGCGGCCTCGGCGCGCCGGAGCAGCCACGGCTCCCGGAAGTCCCGCGGTAAAGCGCCGCCCGCGCAGCCGGTCGATCTCAACGACGCGGATGCGGCAGCCCTTTCGGCGGTTCCCGGGATCGGCGCAACCGTGGCCGCCCGCATCGTTGCGCTGCGCGATCGCGAGGGGCCATACGATTCGTACGACGAGTTGCTCGATGTCGCCGGGATGAGCCCGGCGCGCCTCGCGCACGCCCAGCCGTATCTGATGCTGCGTTAGGCCCGCCTCAAGCGCATCACCGAGGGGGCCCGTGTAGGGCGGCGAAGAACGCCCGCCTGATGCCCGCCCTTATTCCCGATAACGAAACGCTCTCGCACCTTATACGCAGAGCGCTGGCCGAACCGCGTAACGAAGCGCTGCTCGAACGCGTGAACGGCGACTGGATCCCGACCTCGACATCGAGGCTGCTGGAGCGGGTTGAGAACTTGGCGTGCGCGATTCGCGACGCGGGTTTGCAGCAAGGAGATCGCGTAGCGCTCATCGCGCACAATTGCGTCGATTGGATCGTCTGCGATTTCGCGACGTTCTTTGCCGGCTGCGTCGTCGTGCCGATTTATCCGACGCAGGCGCTCGATCTCACGGGTTACATCCTAAAACATTCGGACGCGAAGTTGCTGTTCATCGACTCCGCCGCGTCGTTGCAGGCCCTGGGACACGTGGATATGGATCTCCCGCAAGCGGTGGTCATGGGCGGCGAGGGGATTGGGACGCTCGCCGCGTTCGAAGCGCGCGGCGCGGCAATACGCGTCGAGCATCCGGAACTGCCGGCCGCCTACGAGGCCGAGGTTCGGTCGAGCGACCTCGCGGTCCTCATCTACACGTCGGGCACCACGGGCAATCCCAAAGGCGTGATGCTCACGCACGATAATCTCTGCTTCGATGCGCAAGCGTCGCTGATGTTTGCCGGCGATGAAATCGTTTCGGGCATGGACGTGCTCTCGGTGCTTCCGTATTCGCATATCTTCGAGCACACGATAATCTACATCTATCTGTTGGCGAAGACGCGTTACAGTATCTGTCACGATGCCAACGAGTTGCTCGCCGACTTGCTCGCGGTCAAGCCGCAGGCGATGACGGCGGTACCGCGCATCTTCGATCGCGTGCTCGCGGGCGTGACCGGCCAGGCCATGAAGCACGGCGGCCTGCAGGCCAAGCTGGTGCCGTGGGCGCTGGGGGTTGGGCGCGACTACATGTTCGCAAAAACGCAAGGGAGCTCGCCGAACGCGTGGCTCGCCGCGCAGTACGCGCTCGCGAAGCGGCTCGTCCTCGATAAAGTGCGCGCGGGGCTGGGCCTGGGCCGCATGGAGTACTTCCTGAGCGGCAGCGCGGCGTTGCACATCGATATCGCGATGACGTTCTTGGGCCTGGGCGTCCCCATCTTGCAAGGCTATGGTTTAACCGAAACCTCACCCGTCATCACGACCAGCCGCCTCACGCTCAATAAATACGGAAGCGTCGGTTCGGTTATCCCGGGCGTCGAGGTGACGATCGCAGAGGACGGCGAGATCCTCGCGCGCGGTCGCAACATCATGCGAGGCTATTTCAACGATAGCGAAGCGACCTCGGAGGCGATCACCGACGGTTGGCTCCATACCGGCGACGTCGGCGAAATCGATCCGAGCGGTTTTTTGCGCATCACCGATCGCAAGAAAGAAGTCTTCAAAACGGCGACCGGTAAGTACATCTCGCCGGCGCGCGTTGAATCGGCGATCAAGCGATCCGTGTTCGTCGCGCAGGCGATGGTGGTGGGCGACGGCCGTCCGCACCCGGCGGCGCTCGTCTGTCCGAATTGGGACCTCGTTCGCGTCGAACTCGAGCTCCCGAAAGACGTCAGCAACGAAATGCTGTCGGAGCGCGACGACGTGCGGCGTTTTATCACGCGCGAAGTGCGCCGGAACACCGACGATCTCGGATCGTACGAGCAGATTCGCCGCGTGATCGTCATCCCTCGCGAATTCAGCGTTGAAAACGGCGAACTCTCACCGGCGATGAAAATCAAGCGTCGCGTCGTGGAAGAGCGCTATCGAACGGCGATCGATCGGGCCTATCAGGCCGATCTGAAGCACGCGAGCGCGTGACCGCCCCATCTCGCCGCGTCGACGAGGTCCTGCGCGGGCCGATCAAAAGCAAAACGATTTTCCCCGTCTTGATTCTGCATCTGATCCAGGAGCAACCCGATCACGGGTACGGGCTCATGCAGCGGATCGATGCGATCTGCGGCGACCTCGTCGCGGTTAATACGAACAAGATCTACCCTCTGCTGCGCCGTTTGGAAGAGCGCGGCTTCGTTACCGCCACGTGGGACCATCCCACGAAGCGTTCGCGCCGCGTCTACTCGATTACGGCGCAAGGCGAGGACCGGCTTCGCCGCATCAAAGGGGCGATGCTGCCGTACCTCGAGTCGATCGAACGCGCGGTCGGGCGGCTCAAAATCGAACTCTATCAACCTATTGGAGCGGAGCATGCCGTTTCTGGCCGTCGTTCATCTGCGTGA
>DATKQG010000069.1 GCA_035532835.1 Candidatus Dormiibacterota bacterium | reverse complement strand
TCGTCGAGAACGTTGCGCTGGCCCGTGCGTTGCGGCGCGACGCGCGCGTTGGGGACGCGATCCCGCACGCGCACTACGTCGCCGTTGCCGAAATCGTGGGCGCACTGTTGCGCTCCGGAGTTCTCGAATGACGCGCCTCCCCGTCTACGCATTCGCGGGCATCGTGCTGGCCATCGTGGCGATTCTGATCGTTCCGCTGCCGCCGTGGCTGCTCGACATCTTGCTCGCAATCAACATCTTCGGCTCGGCGCTCGTGCTGCTCTTGGCGGTGACGGTTGAGGAGCCGCTGCAATTCTCGGCGTTCGCGCCCGCATTGCTGCTGGCGACGTTGTTCCGGCTCTCGCTCGACGTTTCGGCCACGCGCTTGATTCTGACGCAGGGTGCGACGCCGGGGGCGGCCGGCTCGATCATCCCGGCCTTCGGCGACTTCGTCGTTCGTGGAAATCTCGTTGTCGGGCTGATCGTCTTTGCGATTTTGGTGACTATTCAGTTCGTCGTGATCGCGAGCGGGTCGCAACGTGTGGCCGAAGTAGCGGCGCGCTTTACGCTCGATGCGATGCCCGGAAAGCAGATGGCCATCGACGCCGACGTGCATGCCGGCGCGCTCGATGCCGACGGTGCGCGCCGCAAGCGCGCGGCCGTGCAGCGCGAAGCCGATTTTTACGGCGCGATGGACGGTGCCGGTAAATTCGTCAAAGGCGATGCGGTGGCGGCGCTGGTCATCGTGGCGTTGAATCTGCTTGGCGGCGTAGTCGTCGGCATCGCGTATCACGGCCTTTCACCCCTCGATGCGCTGAACACGTTTGCGCTACTCTCGATCGGCAATGCGCTGGTGACGACGCTACCGGCGTTCCTCATCTCCACGGCAATGGGCATGATGGTTACGCGCGTTGCGTCGGATGGTGCGCTCGGGGCCGATCTCGCAGCACAACTCTTCGCGCGTTCCGACGTGTTGCGTAGCGCCGGGGCGCTGCTGTTGTTGCTTTCATTCGTCCCGGCGTTGCCGCGCGGGGTGTTTCTCGTACTGGCGTTGGTTGCGTTTGGGCTGGCGCAGGGCGCCGCCCGTAGACGGCATCTCGCCGAGCGCGCGCAGGCCGCCGCCGGCGAGCGCGCGCGACGCCAGGCGATGCGCCGTCCCGAGTTGGCGCTCGGATTGGTCGGCGTGGACGCGCTCTCGATCGATATCGGCGCCGATCTCGCGGCACTGCTTGCGCCGCCGCTCGCGGACGCGCTGCTGGATCGCGTCGGCGAGGTGCGTCGCGCATTGGCTAGCGAGATCGGCATCGTGCTGCCGGGGGTGCGCTTGCGCGACGATCTCGCGCGCGACCCGCGGACGTATGCGATTCGCGTGCGCGATCGCGTTGTGGGCGAAGGTGTGCTCGATCTCGATCGCCTGCTGGCCGTAGCCGACGCGCAGCTGCTGGAGCGCTTGGGCGCCACGGTGCTTGCCGAGCCCGTCTACGGCCTGCCCGGTGCGTGGATCGCGCAGTCCGAGCGCGAACGCGCGATCGACGTGGGCGCCCTGGTGTTCGACCCGATTTCCGTCATCGGCTCGCACCTGGCCGAAACGGCGCGCCGTTTCGCCTCCGAGCTGGTCGGCCGCCAAGAATTGCAAACGCTGCTCGAGCATCTGCGCACCACGCACCCCGCGGCGGTAAAAGACATCGGCGGCGAGGCGCTGCCGTTGGGTACCGTCCATCGAGCGGTCGGCATGCTCTTATCCGAGAGCGCGTGGCCGCGCGACCCGCTGGCGGTATTCGAAGCGATGTTGGAAAGCGGCGAGCGAGAGCCTCGCGAGCTCGCGGAGGCGGCTCGCCGAGCCATCCTCCCCGATCTACTGCGCCGTCGAGGCATCGATCGGCTCGAACCCTTGGTGCTGGACCCGGAATGCGAACGGGAACTGATCGTCGATTGGCTTGGCCGCGACGGGGAGCGGGCGATCGATCCGCAGCGAGTGCTCGGCCTGCGCGAGCGGATTGAGGCCTATGCCGGAGTCGTCGCACGCGAGCGGGCGGCCCTCCTCTGCGGCGCGACCCTGCGGGCCACTCTTGCCGGCATCCTCGCTCGCTCCGGCCTGCGCATCGAGGTACTGAGCTACGCCGAGCTCCCGCCGGAGCTGCCGGTCACCCCCCACGCGATCGTCGCCGTGTAGGAGGCTACGGATGGTTGCCTGGCGTGTTTGCAGTTGGTTCCGGGAGGGGTGGTGAACGTACAGGGGCGCTCGCAGGCCCGTTTGACGGGACCCTGTGTGCGTTGATACACTTCTAAGGTTTGACGCCCCGGCACACCATGCCGTGGCGCTCCCTTTTCTAGAGACGTCGATGAGCTGGAATACATTCAAACCGTTTTTTAAAGCGTTCGTGGTCATCGCCATCGTAGGCGGTTCGCTGTGGCTTGCGCTTCCTATACAGAGCAAGATTCATCTAGGCCTGGATTTGCAAGGCGGTTCGCGCCTCTTGCTCCAGCTCTACCCGACCCAATCCGTGCCGACGATTACGTCGCAGATTCAGGAGCAGACGGTCGAGGTGATCGACCGGCGCATCAATGGATTGGGCGTTACCGAGCCGCAGATCAGCAAGATCGGCGTCAATCGCATCTTGGTCGAGCTGCCGAACGTGTCTAACCCGGACCAGGCGGAGAAACTGCTCAAACAGGCTGCGGTCCTCGATTTCAAGATCGTGCCGCCCGATGTGGTGCAGAAGGCCGAAGCCGCGCTCGCCGAATTGAAGGTTCCGAACCTTCCGGCCAAGCAGCGCGCCGCCGCCGAGAAGTACGTCAATCAAACGGCGTACGATGCGAGCGGGCCGGTCGTGTATTCCGGCAAGGATCTCAAAGCCGCGCAATCCGGCTATAACCAGACCGGCGGCTCGCCGCTGGTGCTCTTTCAGACGAAAGATCCCAAAAAATTCTTGGAGATGACGCAGAAAAATCTGCAGAAGAACATGGGCATCTTCCTGGACCATCGCTACGTTTCGGCACCGACGATCAACGGCGTCATCTCGGATAGCGGCGAGATCTCCGGTAATTTCACGCAACAGGACACGATCACGCTCGCGAACGAGCTTAACGCGGGCGCGCTTCCGGCGACGATTCGCATCATCGAAAAAGAAACGATCGGCCCGACGCTTGGAAAGATCGACCTGATGCAGTCGCTCTACGCCTCGATGTTCGGCCTCGCGCTCGTGCTCATCTTCATGGTGGTCGTCTATCGACTGCCGGGATTGCTGGCAGACGCCGCGCTGGTCATTTACGTTCTCGCGATGATGGGCGTGCTCTCCGCATCGCACGCAACGCTGACGCTGCCGGGTATCGCGGGCTTCGTGCTCTCGATC
Organism: Candidatus Dormiibacterota bacterium; assembly: GCA_035532835.1. Classification (NCBI taxonomy): domain Bacteria; kingdom Bacillati; phylum Candidatus Dormiibacterota; species Candidatus Dormiibacterota bacterium. Next base: position 14,091 of record DATKQG010000069.1, on the reverse strand, counting down.
GGTATGGCGGTCGATGCGAACGTCCTGATCTTCGAGCGCATCAAAGAAGAGTTATGGAACGGCAAAACGATGCGCGCCGCGGTGCGCATCGGCTTTGCGCGCGCCTTCTCGGCGGTTTTCGATAGCCATTTCACCACGATCGTCGGCGCGGGCGTGCTGTTCATGCTCGGCACCGGCACGGTCAAGGGCTTCGCGTTCACCCTCTTTTGGGGAACGGTGATCTCGCTCTTCACCGCCGTCTTCATCACCCGCTTCTTCGTCGACGTGATGGTCGATAACGACATCCTGGCTTCGCCGGAACTCTATGGCGTCAAGCGTGAAGACATCGGCGTCCTTGCGAAGACGGGGGCATAGGAAGAGATGTTTTTCCGTAAACTCAACTGGAATATCGTCGGCTGGTTCAAGATCGTCTCGACGATCTCGTACCTCATCATCGCCCTGGGCATCGGGTCGATGGTCTTCCACGGCTTCCAAGGCGGCCAGGGTTTCCAGCCCTCGCAGATGCTGCGATTGGGCCTCTCGTTCACCGGCGGCACCGACATCACGGTGGCGTTCAAGGCGCCGACGACGTTGGCCGCAGTCAAGACGGCGGTCGCCCCGCTCAGCTTGAAGGACGAGCGCATCACGACGCTCGGCACCGCGAGCACGCAATTCGATATCACGACCCAGACGTCGTTCGCGAATAACTCCGTACCCTTGTTCGATGCGCTCGGCAAGGCCGGCACGATCGATCGCGCGTCCTCGAAAATCACCGCCATCGGGCCGACGCTCGGTAGCGAGTACCTGCGCAACGCGCTGCTCGCGCTCGTCATCGCGCTGGGCATCCAGTTCCTCTACATCGCGTTCCGCTTCGGGTGGAACTACATCTTCGGTTTGGTCACTGTGATCGCGCTCGTTCGCGACGCGGCGATGATGATCGGCATCTACGCGCTGGCGAATAAACCGGCCGACGATGCCTTCCTCGCGGCGGTGCTAACCGTTATCGGTTACTCCGTCATGGATACGATCGTCATCTTGGACCGAATACGAGAAAACACCAAGCTGATGGCCGGGCAGCCGTACGACGTGATCGTCAACGAATCGATCAAGCAGACGATGACGCGCTCGTTCAACACGCTCGCGACCGTCGTCATTACGCTCGTGGCGCTGTTGGCGCTGGGCGGCGCGAGTTTGAAGAACTTCGCGTTCGCGCTGCTCGTCGGCATCTGCTCGGGCGGCTATCACTCGATCTTCTTCTCTGCGCCCCTCGTACTGCAGTTCCGTAAGCGCCAGCTTGCGAAGGCGGCCGAGCGCCGTCGCGCCGGCTTAGCCGACGCACGCGGCACCGGCGCCCGCGGGAAGGCCGAGGCGGCCGCGCTCGCCAGCAGCAGCGGCGTACCGCGCGAGGACATCGTCGCCGCCCGTCGCGAGCGACGCTCCAAGCAGAAGAGCCCGCGGCAGACGACGCAGGCGGCTCCGATTCGCTACAAGCGCAAACGGGCCGATGGAACCACGATCGTCGAAGACGACGTCGAAACGGCCGGTATGCTGGAATACGACGAGACGCACGAATCGGAATCGATCGAGGGTGTCGACCCGCTCGACGCGCAGAATTTCGGGCTGCACGATGCCGCCTTCGACCAAGGGCACGAAGAGATTACGCTCAATCTCGAAGGCTTCGAACCGGAGCCGGGCACCGATCACGAGCACACCGAAAAGTAAATCGACGCTGCCGCCTCCGACCCCGTCGGAGGCGGCATTCGAGCGCGCGCTGGCCAACTCGAACGACCCGTTGGGGTCGTTTCTCGACGCGACGTTTGCGAAGGCGCACGAGTATATCGACGATCGCTTTGCCTCGATTGCGGGCGCATCGTCGTTCTTCACCAAAATCGTGGGCGTCTCGTTCGAGGGACGCCAAGATCATCTCCACGGTTTGGAAGAGGGCTTCGCGCTGGAGCTACGGCGTCAACCCGATAATCCCAAAGATCCGAATGCTATCGCGGTTCACTATGGAGCCGTGCAGCTGGGGTTCGTCCGCGCGGGGATCGCGAAGCATCTTGCGCCGCAGATCGATGGCGGAGTGCGCTATCGCGCGCGCATTGCCTCGCTTACCGGCACGCAGGCGGCCCCCGGCGGCGAGCGCTTCCGGGGCGTCAACATCGAGGTATCGCGCGACGCGCTGGCGACGCTCGAGCGACGTGCGGAAGGCGACCGATCGCGCGAGGCGTGGGACGGCGACGCGCGCCGCATCCGCGCAGCGCTGATCGGCGACTCCGAGCCGCACGAAGCGCAGCGCGCCGTGTTGGAACGGGTCGAAGCGGGGCGCAACACGCTCGCCGTTCTCGGGACCGGGCGTGGGAAATCGTTCTGCTTTCAATACCCGGCCGCGCTGCGCGCGCTGACCGGAGGCGAAAAAACGCTGGTCATCTATCCGCTTCGTGCTCTGGCGAACGATCAATATGAAGCGATGATCCGCCGCCTCGATGCGCTCGGCTTACGGATTCATCGCGCCAACGGTTCGATCTCGGCGGAAGAACGCGAAGATCTCTTTGCGGCGCTGGAAGCCGGAGCCTGGGACATCATCTTGGCCACGCCGGAGTTCCTCGAATACCATCGCACGTCGTTTACGGGAGCGAGCAGCCCGTCGTTCGTCGTCGTCGACGAGGCGCACCATCTCTACGAGTCCAAACACCGCGCGGCGTACGGCAAACTCGGACGCACGATCGCCAGCCTCGGCAACCCGCAAATTCTCGCCCTGACGGCAACGGCCGCGGACGATGCGTTCGCACACATCGTCCGCGAGCTGCGGATCGACGCGTGGGTGATCGACCCTACGGTGCGAGAGAATCTGCACGTCGTCGACGCGCGCGGCACCAAGGATAAGGCGCAGTACCTCAAAGATCTCGTGGCGGACGGCCACAAAGCGATCGTGTATTGTAATTCTCGTAAAGAGGCTACCAGCGTAGCGGAGGCGCTCCGCAAGCACTATCCCAACGCCGTCATGTTCTATCATGCGGGTATGCCGTCGCACGAACGCACCGAGGTGGAACGCTATTTTAGGGAGGGCGCGCTACGCATCGTCGTTGCGACCTCGGCGTTCGGCGAAGGGATCGATCTCCCCGATGTGCGCGACGTGGTGCTCTACCACCTCAACTTCGATTTTACCGAATTCAATCAGCAAGCCGGCCGCGCCGGTCGCGATGGGGCCGACGCGCAGATCCATCTGCTATTCGGCGAGAAAGATCGCTCCATCAACGACTTTATCATCGACCGGGAAGCGCCGACGCTCGGCGTGCTGCGCGAGTTATATCGTGGCATCAGAGGGCTGGCGCGCGACGGGGTCGTGCGGATGAGCTACGTGGATATCGCTCGCACGCTCGATATCGCTAAGGCAAACGAACGCACCGTGTCGCGTGCGGTGGCGATCTTTTCGGACGAAGGCCTGGTGCGGGTGGGCGAGGACGACGACGGCCGCTATATCGCGTTTTTACCGGCCGTCGGTAAAACCGACCTCACCGCGAACGAACGCTTTGCCGAAGGCGAAGCCGAGCGCGAAAGCTTTCAACGTTTCTGCGAACTCGTACTGAGCGCGAAAGAAGATGCGCTCGAGCGGGTGATTAACCGCCCGATCTATCCGCAGCGCGTGGAACTCCTGAAACCCGCCGATTAGGAGCGCCGCAGGCCCTCGAGGAGGAGGGCGATCATGGCCTCGGCGCGGCGGTCGAAATCCCCGCCGTCGCGGGCAAGCGAACTGATGACTCGCATCGATGCGATCAACGATTGCGCGATCGAGCGTGAGCTCAGACGCTGGCTCGTGCGCTGCAGCTCGCCGCAGGCGATGCCGCGTTCGACGAGGTCGGCAACGGCAAGTTCGACGCGGCGATTCAGCCGCTTGAAGATATCGGCCGCAAGGGTATCGCGCGAATCGACGAGCTCGCTTCCGAACGGAGCCGTCGCAACCACGCGATAGAGAAAACCGAATTTCGTGCGCAGCGCCGTAGTGATGCGCTGCGCGTACGGGGCATCGAGCAGTGCCGCGTCGCGAACTTGAGCCATCAGGTAGTCGCAGACGTATTCGCATAGATCGCGGAACAGCGCTTCTTTGCTCTCGAAGTAAAGGTACAGCGTGCCTTTCCCGAGCCCAGCATGATGGGCGATGTCTTCCATCGATGTGCCGCGGTAACCGTGTTGGGAGAACAGACGCAGCGCCACGTCAAGAATCGCGCGCTCCTTGGGCGCGGGGATATGCTGGAGGCCGTCGAGGACCGGCGCGAGGATCACGGCGCGGCCGTGCCGTCGCCGCAGAGCATCGTTGCCAGGCCGATCAGCGCGTTTGCCTGCTTGCCGAAGGAACCGAAGCGCTCGTCGTGCGTTTGGCCGCGTTCGAAGCGTTTGAAAATCTGCTGCAGAATCGCCGCAAAGCGAAAGATGTTGAAGATGTAGTACCACTGCAGGTGGGCCAAATCGAAGCCGGTGCGGTGCGCGTAGCGTTCGGCCGCTTCGCGGCGGGTTGGAAAGCCCGGTCGCCACGTGGGCATCGCGCCGACGCGCGCGGCCGGCGGGTCGGAGGCCTGCGGCCAGAGCGCCAACATGTAGCCAACGTCCATCAGCGGGTCGCCGAGGGTGCACATATCCCAATCCAGCAACGCGACGATTCGCGAAGGGTCGCCGGGATCGAGCAGCATGTTGTCGAGTTTGTAGTCGTTGTGAACGAGCGCGACCGCGGGTGACGGCGGTAGCGATCGCTCGAGCCAGGCGAGCAGCGCGGCCGCATCGATCGAACCCTCCGTGCGTGCGGCGTGCCATCGTTCGATCCAGCCGGAGAGTTGGCGTTCGAGAAATCCATGCGGTCGCCCGAGATCCCTCAGCCCGACGTTCTGAGGATCGACGCGGTGCAGCGATGCGAGCGTATCCACGAGCATCTCGCCGATACGTCGCGCCAACGCTGCGTCGTCGCGAACGTTTTCGGGAAGATCGCGCCGGATCGCGATACCGAATTTACGCTCCTCGACGACAAAATCGCTCCCGACGATCGCGTGATCGGTACAGAGTGCGAACGCCCTCGGAGCTAACGGAAAGTCACGGTAGAGATTGCTCAGAACTTTGTATTCGCGCTTCATATCGTGCGCGTGCGGCGGGAGTGGGCCGAGCGGCGGACGACGCAAAACGTACTCGTAGTCGCCGAAACGCACGAGATAGGTGAGGTTCGCATGGCCGCCGCCGAACTGTGCGAGTTGGAACGCTCCATCGGTCACCGGAAGATGCCGGCGCAGATATGGCTCGAGCGCGGAGACGTCGAGCGACTCTTCGGCGCGGACGGGGATCACTTCCGGATCGCCGGCGTGCATGTTACGCGGTCCTCATGGCGGCGCGCAGATGGGCGATGTCGTTGAGGCCGATCAGCAATCGGCGCCCGTTGTTGAACCGAACGGCGGAGAGCGACGTGTTGCCGGCCGGAAAGAAGAAATCGTGCCGGAGCTCCAGCAGATCGGCGAGGTAGGCGTTGATCGCGCCGGCGTGGCTCACCACGACCACGCGTTCGCCGGGATGGCGACCGACGATGTCGGCGACGGCCGCCCGCATACGCGAGCGTACCTCTTCCGAAGGCTCGGTCCCGGGAATGCTGCCCCAACCGCCGTCGCGCAGCGCGATCTGCGCCAAGCGGTCGAGGCGTTCGCGTACGGCGGCCGCCAACGCCGCATCGCGCACTTCGAGCGGGCGATCGAATTCGCCGATGTGCACTTCGCGCAAGCGTTCGTCGGTGGTAAAGGCGGACGGGGCCGCGTGCTCGATGTAGCGCGCCGTTTCGAGCGCTCGTCTCGCGGGGCTCGCGACGATTGCGGCGATGCGCTCCGTGGCTAATCGCTCGGCCAGCGCGGCGGCCTGAAGGCGCCCCACCGCGCTGAGCGGCGCGTCGCGATAGGTCGCATCGATATCCGCGTCGCCGTCCTGTGGTTTGGCGTCGGCGTGGCGCACGAAGCAGAGTTCGGTTGCGCCTCCCTCCAGCGAAAACTCATACATGCGCGGGATCGTACTTTGCCAGTTCCGCTTTTGCAATCGCGACCAGATGCACTTCGTCCGGGCCGTCGGCGATGCGCAGCGAGCGTGCCGCGATCCAGGCATGGGAGAGGCCGGTGTCGTCGAGAAGTCCCTCGGCGCCGAAGGCCTGGATCGCGCGGTCGATCACGCGCTGCGCGGCGTTCGGTGCGACGACCTTGGCCATCGCGATCGCGGTCGCCGCGCGTTTGTTGCCTTCGCGATCCAAACGGTCGGCCGCATCGTAGGTGAGCAATCGCGCCTGGTCGATATCGATACGCGAGCGCGCGATCCACTCTCGCACGACGCCTTGCTCCGCCAGCGTCTTCCCGAAAGCGACGCGCGAACGTACGCGGCGCACCATCATCGCGAGGACGCGTTCGCTCATGCCGAGCAGACGCAGGCAATGATGCAGGCGGCCCGGCCCTAGACGCCCCTGAGCGATTTCGAAACCGCGGCCTTCGCCCAAGATCACGTTCTCTAGTGGAACGCGCACGTTGTCGAACGCGATTTCGCAGTGGCCGAAGGGTGCGTCGTCATAGCCGAAGATGGAGAGGTGGCGCACGATGCGCACGCCCGGCGTGCCGATCGGGACCAGCACCATCGATTGCTGCAAGTATTTGGGCGCTTGCGGATCGGACTTGCCCATGTAGATCAAGACTTTGCATGCCGGATGCATCGCGCCGGTCGTCCACCACTTGAGGCCGTCGAGCACGTACGTATCGCCGTCACGGCGAATCGACGCCCGCACGTTCGTCGCATCCGAAGAGGCGACGTCGGGCTCGGTCATGGAGAATCCGGAGCGAATCTCGCCGCTGAGTAACGGCACCAGCCAGCGCTCGCGTTGCTCGGGAGAACCGTACCGCGCGAGCACCTCCATATTTCCGGTGTCCGGTGCGTTGCAATTGAAGACCTCGGGCGCAATCGGCGAGCTTCCCATCAATTCGCAGAGCGGCGCGTATTGGCGGTTGGTCAGGCCCGCGCCGTATTCAGGTTCGGGAAGGAACAGGTTCCATAGACCGTTCCTGCGCGCCAAGTCTTTGAGGCGTTCCATGACGGGCGGTTGTTGCCAAGGCGAGGCTCCCGAAGCGAGTTGGGACGCGTAGATTGCTTCGCTCGGGTAAACGTGTTCGTCCATGAAGGAACGCAGTCGGGCGAGATCGGCGGCAGCAGCCATCGGGCACCATCCTCAAAAACTGACCGAAACAGAGAAAACGGTCATTTGCTGCTCTCCACCCCGAACCTGCGTCCATGCAGGCGTTCGGCCGGCCGAACGAGGAATGCGCGAGGATGAAAATGCGTCGGCCGGCGGCGGTGACGATTGCGATCCTGCGGGAATCGCCGCACGGCGTCATTTTTGTCGAGAGAGCGACGCATCTGCGCGATCATCCGGGGCAGATCGGCCTGCCGGGCGGTAGACTAGACGCTGCGGACCACGATCTCGAAGCGGCGGCCCTGCGCGAATTGCACGAAGAAGTCGGGATCGAAGCCAGTCGCGTTCAGATACTCGCAACGTTGCCGCTTATTCGCCAGCGTATCAATACGTTCGACGTGACGCCGTTCGTCGCGACAATCGAACCCGGTGCCTTGCGGATCGACTCGCGCGAAACGGCAGCGGTGTTCACCGTTCCGCTCGCAACGATCCTGGGGCCGTCCCTTCGTGAGGGCGAGGTGGAGTTTGGCGGCATCCGTGTCGCGAGCCCCGTGCTCGATCACGAAGGGCGCCGAATCTGGGGGCTGACCGCGCGAATCCTGCAGTCGTTCACCGGCGCCTGGGCGGCCGGCGACCTCCGCGCAACGATCGAACGCGCATTACGGTAGCCCTAGCGACTCGTGCTAGGCGATAACACGCGCGAGTTTGTCCTCGTCGGTAGCGGTGTAAAAGGCGTTCTTGGTTTCGCTGATCTTGGGAGCCCACGAGTCGATCTGCTTCGGCGTCACCGGAGCGTGGATCGTCGGCCCGGCCGCATCGGCGTAGCTCGAACCGTCGAACGGGCCGAAGCCGCGGCTTTCCTTATGCGCCATCACCAAGCTCCCCACCGCGGCCTTTGCGGCCCGCGCGTCGGAGCGAAGCGCGTCGCTCAAACGTCCGTCGGATGCAACCGCGGAGTACACCGCCATTGCCGGACGATCGGCGTGCCACGGCATATCGGGCGTTGCGCCGGAGAAACGGACCATGCCTTGGACCGACCGAACGTCGTCGCGTAGCGCGGCCCGCGCAGCGGGCGACGCGCCCGCTTCGTGCACAGCGGCATCGTTGAAGCCTTTGATCGCGCGTTCGGCGTTCGCGATCTTGGTTGGGTCGAGATTGAGTACGTCGAATGCCGCGGCCGGGCCGAAGCGCTCGAATGCGTCGCCATATTGCGCGTGCATAACGTCGTTCACGACGCCTTTGGCCATCGCGGACGGATCGCCGATATGCGAGGCGATGTCGTGCGCGACGCCGGTCGGTACGCCGGGTGAGAGCATCGTCTCCGGGCTCGCGGCGAGATACTTCACGCCCACGTGCGAGAGCGCGTCGGCGAAACCCATCGTTGCCATCAGGCATTGGTTCGCGACCACGCCGTCGACGTTACGCCCCGCGTCTTCGGGGTGCTCCTGCGCATGCAGCGCGACACCGTCGGCGATCGCGCGAGCCATGTCCGGCATGGCCATCACCTTGCCGTCGTGCGTCTCGAGGCCGCCGCCATCGCCGCCGCCGTGATCGACAAGATCGAGCCACGTCTGCTTCGCGCCGGATGCTTCGGCGTTGTCGAGCGTCTGCGCGACGAACCTCGCGAGGTTGTTCGGGTTAGACATGTTGCGGGCTTTACCTATAGATGGGTCGCCGATCTCACCATCCGCAATCGTGAACGCATCGGTGTGCATCTTGCCTTCAACGATATCGCCGTGCGAAGCGCGCAGACCGGTGGTATCTTGGATCGTGAACTCGATGTTCGGATCGCTTTGGCTCGTCTGTAGCGCCTGCGCGACCGCAAGGCTCTGGGAAGCGTCGAGATTGTTATCTCCGTCGCGATAAACGCCGAATTCGACGGCGCGCGGACGGGTGGGCGAAGCGGCGGTAACGTACATGGAGACCTCCAACAAAGAATCGTGTGGAGGCCTACTGCGACATCGAGGCTACGCGGCTAGGCCCATCCGCGCGGTATCGTCGGGCCCTAACCCATGGCGGCTTTGATGAAGCGGTCCGCTTCGTCGCTCCACGGGCGTTTGAAGCCCTCGGGGTGATGCTCGGTGTCGGTCCACATGCGGTTGAGGCCGCGAGCGATGCCCGGATCGCCTTGGGTAAAGGCCCCTACGAGCGTCTTCCAGCGCCCCGCCAGGTCCCGTCCACGTTGAGAGGACGGGCTCTCGCCGCTGCGTGCGGCTTCTTCCACGTCGGCGATGAGCGCGGCCCAATCGCGCTCGCCGCTTTCGACGATTTCGCGTGGCGTGCTTTCGCACATCTTGGCGAGTTTGGCGCGATCCTCATCGGTATAGTAACGTTCGGTCCAGCTCCAGTCCTGTTGCATTTTAAGTACCTCGATAACGGTGCGGAGCGTCTCCCAACGGTCGGCCGCCGCGCCGCTCTCGAACGCGCGTTGCGCACGATCGATAGCGGTGATGGCGATGCCGAGGTGTCGTTGCTGCTGCGCCATCATCCGGCGTTGCAGTTGCAGCGCCTCGAGCAATGGCAGCGTGCGTCCGGCGAGAAGCTCCTGGATGCGATCGAGTCCGAAACCGACGAAGCGAAGCGCGACGATATGTTCGAGGCGTTCGAGCTCTGCCGCCCCATAGAGCCGATAGCCGGCCGCCGTTCGTTGCGCCGGCGGCAGCAGCCCGATGCGATCGTACAGATGCAGCGCGCGCACGGTTACCCCCGCGAGTGCGGCAAAGGCTTTTGCGCGGTAGAGCGGTTCTTCGTTGAGATTCATTTCGGAACTCACAGTCCAGACGCTACGCTATGACGTTGGGTCAGGGTCAAGGCCTGCGCGCCGTTTTCGAGTGCCGATGTTTGGCACAGCGGGTATTCAAATGCTTTCGGCAGAGATGGGCATCCCCGTAGCGAAGAAGCGCTTGACCAATACCTTGTGGAGGGGTTCATGATTCGACGTTCCTTACGAGCGTTTCTCGCCCTTGCGTTTGCTTCATGCTTCGCTGCGCCCGCAATGGCGCAGGCGGCGGCCGGTGCGGCGCACGCTGCCGCGGGAAGCGCGCCAAAGCCGTATGCCGATTTCGTCAAAGGCGCGGCTGTTGAGAGCGGATTGATTCCGATCATTAAAAAAGACGGCAAGACTTATTTGAGCCTGAGCACCTCGCAGCTCGGCAAAGATTTCATCGAGACATCCGTGCCGTCGAGCGGCCTTGGCGGCTTCGGGCCGGCGCAGGGCGAGCCGTACGTTGCGCCCGCCCGCATCATCCACTTCGATCGCGTCGACGATACCGTGGTGTTGCGTTGGCCCAACACGTATACGATCACCAAACCCAATACGCCAGAGTCCACCGGCGTCGCGGCGTCGCTCCCGAAATCGGTGATCGCGGTGGTTCCGATCGTCGCAGAGAACGCCGATACCGTCGTCATCCCGGCGGCGCCGTTTCTCGGCGACGTCGCCGATTTGGCCGCGTCGTTCAACCAACTCGCCCATAACATGCCGGCGCACGGCTATCGCCTCGACCCGGCCCGTTCGTTCTTTTCAAAAGCGAAGGCCTTCCCGCTCAACGACGTGTTGCACGTCGATCAGACGTGGCAGTCCCTCGATCCGAACGCGATCGATAACGCGCCCGATCCTCGCAGCGTCGAAGTTAACATGACGTACAACCTAATCGCCGCCCCAAACGACGGATACGTTCCGCGCGTCGCGGATCCGCGAGTTGGGTATTTCTCGCAGCCGCTGATCGATTTTGCGAGCGATCGCGAATTGCAGCGTACCGTGAATTACATCACGCGCTGGAACTTTGGAAAACGCACCTCGGCGGCTCCGGTCCAGGCGGCGAACCCGATCGTCTTTTATCTCAGTAACGATATTCCGTTCCAATATCGCGATACGGTGAAGAAGGCGCTGCTCACCTGGAACGATGCCTTCAAACCGGTGGGCATCTTGAATGCGGTTGAAGTGCGTCAGCAACCCAACGATCCAAGCTGGGATCCGGAGGATCTGCGCCATAACATGATTCGCTGGATCGATACGAGTTCGCCTCAGTTTGGAGCGGAAGCGCTCTTGATCACCGATCCTCGTACCGGCGAAGAACTCAACATCGGCGTCAATTTCGATGCCATCGAGGGCCTCGGCGGACGCACCTACAAGTTCATCGTCGCGCCCGCGCGCGGCGTTCCCGATACCGCGGCGGGCGAGCACGCGTACGTCGAAAATTTCATTCGTTCGATCATCCTGCACGAATCCGGCCACGACCTCGGGCTGCAGCACAACTTCATCGGTTCGATGGCCTATACGGCGAAGGATCTCCAAAGCAAGTCCTTCACCAACGCGCACGGCGTCGCGAGCTCCGTGATGGAGTATAGCCCGCTGAACATTTGGCCGAAGGGAACGCCGCAGGGCGATTACGATCAACTGGTTCTCGGGCCGTACGACTACTATGCCGTGCACTACGGTTACGGCTACATCCCGGCCTCGGACACGCCCGCTCAGGAGCGAGCGACGCTCAAGCAATGGGCCTCGAAATGGTCCGACCCATCCTATCGCTTCGCGAGCGACGAGGATGCAGACGGCTTCGCCTCCGGCCACTCGGTCGATCCGCGCGTGGTAACCTTCGATCTCACGAATAAGCCGCTAGCGTGGTGCGGGACCCAGATGACGCTGATGCATTCGATCATGAACCGCGTCGCGCAGCGTTTTCCCAGCCGCGGGCGTGCCTTCGACGAAGCGCGCATGGCGTTCATGGCACCGATGGTTACCTACCTGCGCTGCGCGGCGATGCCGGCCCATACCATCGGCGGCGAGTACCTCTCGCGGTCCGACGCGGGCGATCCCGGCGCAACCGCGCCGCTCACGCCGGTTTCGCTGGCTGCCGAGCGCGCAGCCTGGAACATGCTCGATAACGGGCTCTTCGCGGATGCGCCGTGGCGCTTCAACCGCGACGTCCTCGACCGCCTGACCTATTCGGAGTACAGCTCGCTTTCCACCCAGGGCACGTGGGCCTACGACCCCACCCCGCGGCATGACGTGCCGGTGGTGGCGATCGTAGGTGCCGCGCAGAATGCGGCCCTCAACGAACTGTTCTCGCCCTTGCGGCTGGCGCGCATCGACGATCTCGGGACGAAATATGCCCCGGGCAAGACGATGACGCTCGCCGATCTCTTCGACTGGGCGCGCAACGGCATCTTCGGGAGCATCTCGAGCGGCCACGCCGCAGCCGATGGCCCCGTGCGCCGCAATCTGCAGGTGGCCTTCGCAAAGCGGCTTGCGGATATGTGGACCGCTCCGAAGCCGGGCACCCCGGCCGATGCGCAGGCCCTCGCGCGTCTGCAACTGGTAGACCTGCGCCACGCTGCCGCCGTCGCGTTGCAGCGCGGACATGTGGACGAACTCACCCAAGCGCATCTCGCGCAATTGCAGGCGATCGCCCAGCAAGCACTCGATGCGAAAGCGACGATCGCCGCACCGGCGGCCGTTGCTCCCGGTATTCCATAACGGTCGTTCGAACGGAACGATGATGCCTGGGGCCGCTCGGAAGAGCGGCCCTTTTTTGCGCAATCTTTAGGTATTTCGGACTAAACATTTACATAAATGCACGTTGCGGGCGTCATTTTTTCCGAGTCTTTACACAAAACGGGACTTTACGACTGGCACGTTCTCTTGATTGCTGTGCGGCGCGAGCTATACTGAGGTCCCCTGGTGTGACGGGGCTTGGGTTGTGGGATCGACGGGCAATGCTGCGTTTATGCGTGGCTGAGCTTGCTATTGTGTGCTGGAGGCATCTCGTGGAATATTCAAAGCAACTTCGTATCGCTATCGTCGCTCTACTCTTTACGCTGTCGGCGTGCGGTGGCGGTTCGCAAGTCGCCGGCTCGAACGGCCTTACGCCCGCCGCACCGCGTTCGCTCACGCCCAAGGATACGCTGGGCGGCATCCCAACGTCGTCGATTGGAATTCTGTTGACCGACGCGCCGCCGCGCATCGGGAACTTGTCGCCCTCGGCGATCAACATCGGCATCGATAGCGTCGCGGTGATCTCGGGCGGGGTGAAGACGACCCTAGCCTCCTACCCGACGCCGTACGTGGTGAACGTGTTGGCGGCGCAAACCGATCCGTCCTCAATTGGGATCGGCAGCGTGTTCAACGGGTTCTACCAACAACTGCAGTTCGTCGTCGACGTGAAATCCAGCGGCGTGGTCGCAAACAACGTCACGTACCCGCTCGACTTCCTCACCAATGCCGAAACGCAGAGTACGGTCGGCGCGGGAAGCACGACGCAGACGACGTCGGTATCGCCCGGTACGGTGGCGATGACCATTACGGCGCCGTTCACGGTTGGCGACAATCCCGCCGAAGACGTGATCGCCGATTTCAACGCGCTCGAATCAATCGCGCAGCAGAGCGACGGGTCGCTCGTGGTTCGTCCGACGCTCTTTGCGGTGCCGACCGTCGAGGCCGGCAAGATTGCCGGAACCGTGCTCAGCCCATCGGGAACGCCCGTGTACGGCGCCACGGTGGTAGCGTTTGACTCGAATGGCAACGTCGCCAATACGGTCGATACCGACACCGACGGCACCTTTACGATGCACACCATCATCGGCGGCACGTATCACGTGATCGTCTTCAACAACTACACGACCGCAAGCGGACAGCAATTGTCTGCAAGCGGCCAGAGCTCAACGGAGTGGATGGTGAACGGTCCGACGGTCAACGTCACCGCCGGAGCAACAACGCAAGCCGGAACGATCCAGGACTAAGCGAGTTCAGATCGTGCATCAAGATCGGCTGGAGCTGGCACGGGGGTGCATTCGAGAGGCGCAGTACGACCGCGCGCTCGAGCTGCTCGCGTCGTGCGAAGAGTGGCCGTCGCCGTTCGACGAACAGGGCGTGCTGGCGCGCGTCGACGTGCTCACGCGCCGCGATCCGGTGCTGGCGTTGGAGA
>DATKQG010000068.1 GCA_035532835.1 Candidatus Dormiibacterota bacterium | reverse complement strand
CATTCTTCCCGGAGAAGAAGACTATGGATTGGTCCCGGTCGAAGCCGCCGCAACCGGAAGGCCGACGATCGCGCTGCGCGCCGGGGGTGCGTGCGAGACCGTAATCGACGGGCAGACCGGCCTATTCTTCGACGAGCCGACCCCCGAGTCGCTCGCGAATGCGATCCGTCGCCTAGACAAGCACGCGTTCGAGCCGGCGCGTCTGCGCGAACACGCCGTGCGATTCGGCCCGCAGCGATTCATCGCCCAAGTCTCCGCGATCGTCCAACGCGTACGCTCGGAGCGCAATCGGTGAAGTGGTTCGGCCGCCGAACGCGTCAAGCGAATCTGCGCCTGCCGGTCTTCGACGAGCGCGGCGGCGCATTCGCCGCGCTGCGCAACCGGCGCATTCTCATCTACTGGCCGCACGGCTTGGGCGACTTCGTCCACTTTAGTTACGTGGTCCCGCTCCTCGATCCGAGCAATCGCTACTATCTCACGCGCTTCGGCGACGATTTCGTGCATCTCTACGACGAAGGCGAGACCGTAACGCCGATGTATTCGGGCGAAGCCGCAATCGGCGACGGCGGCGCGTTCGGCGCCCGCCACCTCGGCCTCGATTTCCGCCGCCTGCGCAATCGAGAAGAAGGCCTCGTCGTCCCGGAACCGCTCCTCGATCGCATCCGCGAAGCGAACATCGACGCGATGCTCTACACCGATTATCCCGAGCACGCCGGCGGAACGCGCTACCCATACCACACCAAAGCGCGTTCGCTCGCGCGCGATCTCGTCAGCGCCGAACGTCTCCAAACGTTCGATCTGTCGCGTCCGCTCGCGTCATCCTTGCGTTTCGACGCCCCCGCCGAAAACAAACAGGCGATCGAGGCGCACTTGCGAGCGTTCGTCGCTCCGAGCGAACACCTCTACCTGATCGCTCCCGGCGGGCACACCAACGCCGCAAAGACGTGGAACTTCTCGCACGTCGTCGAACTAGCTGCCGCATTGCGCGCGCGCGATCCCCTCGCACGCATCCTGCTCATCGACGAACGCCGCTCGTCGGCAATGGATGTCCCGGATGCGCCGCCGACGACGGCCGATCTCTTCGGCGATACGCAGATGCCGTTCGCGCACATCCTCACCACCATCATCCACGCTGCCCACGCATTCATCGGCGTGCCCTCCGGCCCGCTGCATACGGCGTTAGCGATCGGCGGCCGCCCGATCGCCGGCATCTGGCTCGCGCACTATCCCGACTGGTACGACGAACCGTGCGCGAGCGCCGTCGCGCTGGTAGGCCCGGAGCTCTATCGCAAACGCCTCGACCGGCGCGCCGCATCGCTCGATCGCCCGCCATCGCTCGCGCATACCATCGTGCCCTTCCGCGATCGCGTTCCGAACGCAACGGACGTACTCGCAGCTTTGGATGCGTTATCTTCGTAGGTCCCAACTCACACATAGTATTGACATATGGTTATTCATGACGTCATAGGGATGATTCACAACCGTGTCCGAGGAGATAGCGGGGTGGGTGATGCCGTTGGGTCGGGGCCTGTGAGGGAGGAGCGGAGCCCGGAGGGCGGGAGCGACGACGAACGGAGTAGTGTTTTTCACATGGATGTGAAAAACGCGCGCGTCCCCGTCCCAATGGTGTCGCCCGCCCCGCTATCTCCTACGAACCACGCCATAAAGCCGAATCGAGACTATTTCGTTAACTGCGGGAACGCGAAAAGTGCGATGACGGTAATGGCGTTGAATAGGCCGTGCGTGATCATCGATGCGTAGGCGTTGCGCGTACGGTAATAGACGCCGCACAGGACGATGCCGGCGAGCGCCAGCGGAAGCGCTTCGAACATGTCGCCGTGGGCTGCTCCGAAGAGCACGCCGCTGAGGATCGCGCCGAACCAGAAGCCGCGATAGCGCAAACCGATGTTGAAGACGAGGACGCGAAAGATCGTTTCTTCGGCGATCGGAGCGATCGCTACGGCGAAAATAGTAAAGAACGCGATGATCGCGGGATTATGGACGTTCCGCACCATCTGCACGACCTGTTGTTCGTGGGTGGTGTGAAAGAGCGCGTCGATGAGCGAGGCGCCGCCGTTAGCGACGATTGCCATGACCAGCGACCCGCCGATCGCGATGCCGATCTGCCCGGCACCGATCCCGCGAAAACCCAATTCGCGCAGCGAGAAACCCGAGAGGGCGGGAAGTCCGCGCAGGATGACGGCGACGACGCCCGCCTCGAGTGCGAGCTGAATGACGAGCGCCGGGACGAGCGCGACCGCTCCGCGATGGAGTTGGTGGAGGGCGATGAGCGTGCCGATACCGGCGAAGAGCACCAGCAGCGAGATGCCCAGAACCAGAAAGATGAGTTGAAGGGTGGGTTTGGCTCTAAAGCTGTTCGTCGGCCATTGCGTCGGCCAAGCGGGAGAAGGCGTGTAGGTCGAGTTGTTCACCGCGGCACTCCGGAGGAAGGGCGCTTGCTGCAATCGCGCGAGCGATCGTCGCGCGCTCGATGCCGAGCGCGAGCATCAGACTGTTGGCTAACGTCTTGCGGCGGTACGCGAACGCGGCTCGTACGACCTTTCGGAACAGCGAAACATCGCGCGGATGTACCGCGGGCGTTTCGCGCCGGAGCAATCGGACGACGGTTGAATCAATCTTGGGAGCCGGATAGAACGCCCGCGGCCCGAGCGTGAACGCCCGCTCCACGACCATTGCGTATTGAACGGCGATCGAAAGGCTGCCGTACGCCGGCGTGCCGGGTTTCGCAGCCAGCCGATTGGCAACGTCTTTTTGAATCATCACCGTCAACGACGCCGGTCCCCTTTCCATCTCGATCAGGCCGAGCATCAGCGGGGTGGCGATGTTGTAGGGAAGATTGCCGGCAACGATCCAGGCGGTATCGCCGCCGTAGGCCGCGTAGTCGAAGGTGAGCGCGTCGGCCTCGACGATGCGAGCCTTATCTAATTCGCGGCGCGCTCGCAACAGCGCGATGAGTTCGGGATCGATCTCGAGTGCCGTGACGTCGGCGCCTTCATCCAAAAGTGCGAGCGTCAACGCGCCGGTGCCCGCGCCGATCTCCAACGCGCGAACGGGCGCCGGCGCGCCTTCGAGCGCGAGGCGCGCTATGCGCCGCGCGGAGCCGCTATCCATCAGGAAATTTTGCCCGTATCGTTTCTTTGGGTGTAGCCCCCATGCTGCAAGCAGCGCTTTGGGATGCTGGAGTGCATCGGCTGCTTGCAGGGAGTCGTCGTCGACCATTCGGCCTGGTTACTTGAGGCGGTAGACCGTTACCTCGCGACGACCGAATTCGATCGCATCGCGCAACGAGTTAAAGCCCAGATCGATGCGGTTACCGCGAATCGCTCCGCCGGTATCGCCTGCAAGCGCGAAACCATATCCGGGGATATAGAGCCGCGTGCCGAGCGGGATGACGCGCGGATCGACGGCGACGATGCCGTGCCCGGCCGGCCGGCCGGTGGCGGTGATGCCGCTGCAGCCGGTGCATCCGGCGGTGTATGCCGTCGCGACCATATCCATCGCGCTCGCCGCGATGTATGCGGTGTGCTCGATGCCGCGGCGTGCGAAGCGTGCGAACGCCGCGTATTCGCCGACACCTTCGGCGACGATGCGAGGCTTGGGATTACGAACGACGCGAGATGCGACGACGGTGTGTCGCACGGGGCCGTTATCGCGTTGCGTGAACTGCATCACTACCGTACGTTCGCCGGTGCGACCCTTTGAAACGACGCGAGACGAGCCCGGTTGCATCGAGAAATCGAGGCGGTGAACGGTTTTTTCGGCGATGGTGCGCCGTTCGTTACGTTGCCAGGTGAGAACGCGTACGATACGTACGACGCCGTTTGCCGGCACGCGAGCTGCGAGCGCGGGTTGCACGCGATCGTGCGTGCCTAGTACGATGCCTTGCTCTTCTAAGAGTGCGCCGACGTCGGTTGCCGCGCTATCGACGCGACGATGCAGATGCATGCCGGCGATCGTGACCGGTACGGCCGCATTGTACGTGACGTAAAGATGGTCGGAGAGTGGAACCTGTTTGCGCGGTGCCAGATAGTCGTGCGCGCGGACGGTGATTCCGCGTTCGCGCAGGAAGCTACCGACCGTAGCCGCGCGAGTCGTTTGTTGGGTCACAACTCCGTTCGAATCGAACGAAATCACGTGCTCCATGGTCCGTTGCACTACCCCATTCGCAGCTAGAGCCGACGTAGGGTAGGTGAGAAAGCCGGCACAGACCAAGCCGGCGGTCAGAACGCTGACGGAGAGCACATGGCTCAGCCGCAGGGGGCCGCGTCCTATCATCCCTCGTTCCTTTCCTGTCCCAACCCAACGCCAAGGGCTACCGCAACACCACGCAACGGGTAGACGATGAACGAGCGGGCCGATCAGTACGTGTGGGAGAGTCGGCAGTGCCTTCTCTCGCTAAGGGCGACGGATCCAGTGGGAAACGCCTAAGTTGAGTTGTACGATCGCTTTTCGGAAGAACAAGACCCCGAGGGGAGTTGCCTTCCGGGCTGCTGTGCGAGCCGGTCATGATGCCAAGAGCGGCAGCGGCTCGCGATCCCACAGGGTGGGGATCTGAACTAACTTCGGCACTATATCACGTCGGGTGAGAGACGGGAATATGCCAGAAGTCGCTTGCCTGGAGGATTGCCCTCTTCGGGCCGTAGAGGCGGGTGCCTGCGCGGCGCCAAAAGCGGGTTGCGTGGAGCATTTGCGCATCGGTTTCTTTACGGAAGTCTACCGTCCGGTGGTCAACGGCGTCGTTGCATCGGTCGATGGTCTGGCTGCCGGCTTGCGCGAATGCGGTAACGAAGTCTACTGCTTCGCGCCGCGGATGCCGGGAGCCGAGCGGAGCGACGGCGCGGTGTTTCGCATGCCGTCGCTCCCGCTGCCGGCGCGCACGCCGTACCGGCTCACCCTTCCGTTGGTGAGTCGCCGCAACGTCAATACGGTCATCAAGCGTCTTTCGCTCATACACGTGCATTCGCCGTTCATCACCGGTTGGATGGGCTTGCGTTACGCGCGGCGTTACGGGATGCCGGTCGTGTATACGTATCACACGCAACTCGAAGCGTACGCGCACTACGTTCCATTCGAAGCGAACGCCACGCGCTACGCGGCGTCGCAGCTAACGCGGACGTTTGGGAATCTAGTCGATGCGGTGATCGTGCCGACCGCCGCGATGAGCGATCATCTGCGCGAACTCGGCGTACTGACGCGCATCGACATCGTACCTAGCGGTATCGATATCGAATTCTACGGCGCGGGACGCCGTAGCGACGAGTTGCGCACGCGCCTGGGCGCGCGGCCCGGCGAACGTCTGGTGCTGTTCGTTTCGCGTCTTGCGATCGAGAAAAATCTCGACGTCGTTTTGCGCGCGATGGCCAGCGCAAACGATCCGACGCTCAGGCTTGCGATCGCGGGCGACGGCCCGGCCCGCGGCGATTTAGAAGAACTCGCGCGGTCGCTCGGCATCTCGCGCCGCGTGGCGTTTTTAGGCGAAGTCGCGCGCGAGCAATTACCGGATCTCTATGCGAGCGCGGATGCGTTCGTCTTCCCGAGCACGAGCGAAACGCAGGGGCTCGTGCAAGCCGAAGCGTTGGCGGCGGGGAGCCTGGTGATCGCGGCCGACACGCCTCAAAATCGCGACGTCTTGGGCGGCGTGGGGATCCTGTGCGAGGTCGACGTCGCGGCGTTCGCTGCGGCCTTGCGAGCGATCCCGCTCGAGCCGGATCCTGCGACGGCGGAGCGCAGCCGGGTTGCCGCCGGGCGTTTTGCGATCGCCGACCAAGTGAAGCGGACCCTGGAGATTTACTGGAGCCTCGTCGAGGGCGGGCGCATCTCCGACTCGGCTTGACAATCGAACGTATGTTCGATACTCTTGTGGGTACGAGGGTATAGACATGCGAGCACATCACGAGCCACCAATCGAAGCCTCCATCGCCTATGCTGCCGACCGGCGCGGCGAGGGCGTTGCCTACGCCCGGTTGCGCTCCGATTCCGGAAGCCGGCTGATACGCATCCCCTTTCGCGCCCAACGCTTTGCCGGGTTGGCATCGAGAGAGATCTCCTACGCCGCGTTGAGTGCCGTCGCGGCCGCGCTCCTGGAGCGAGGCTTCAGCCGTACGCGTTTCGCGCTCGCCGATGAGGCGCTGGTGCGCGATATCAACGAACGGCGCGACGTCCCACCTCCTCTGGTGCTCCCGTACGTTCGATTGGGCTGTTCGCTAAATCGCTTCGAGGAGTACGCGGTGACGTTGGCCGGGGAGGATGATGACCTGGCGCATCGAGCGAGGTCTGAGGTCGCGCTTCACGTCGCGGCTTAGCGCCGGCTTGGCCCGAATGCCTTGAATCCCCGGCGACCCCATGTTATAGTGGGCTCGTCACTCCCCACGTTCACGTTACCGACGCGCGCAGCAGCCTCGCTTGCGAAGCGTTTGCCGTTAGACGTGTGCGACTCTTCAAGAGAGATACTCCTCTGCAACTCGAACATCGTCCCAACGAAAACGGCCGCCCGCCTCAGGGAGGCCCTGGTGGTCGTCGCCGCCGCTCGCGACGCCGGCACGGTAACCAGCCTTTCGGCAACAATCCACCGCATCAGGAGTCGTTTCGTGAGCCCGATGCCGGGCCGCCGATGATCACCGCCGCTCAACTCGGCGAGAAAACGAAAGTCGAGCTGAACGAACTCTCCAAGCAATTCGACATCCCTACACCCGTGAAACTCAAAAAAGACGAGTTGATCGCGGCGATTCTCGAGACCCAGAGCTCGCGCTCGGGCCTTGAAATGGCCAGCGGCATCCTCGACATCTTACCGGAGGGTTACGGCTTCCTCCGACGCGGCGGCTACATCATCGGTCCGGACGATATCTACGTGAGCCAGACTCAGATTCGCCGTTTCGAACTGCGGCGCGGCGACCACGTCGAAGGCCAAGTGCGGCGCCCGAAAGAGAGCGAAAAGTACTACGGCCTCATTCGCGTCGATAAGATCAACGAACTCGACCCCGAGGCCATCAAGGGCCGCAGCCTCTTCGAAAAAGGCACGCCGATCTATCCGAACGAGCGCTTCAGGCTCGAGGTGCGATCGACGCAACTCTCGACGCGCGTCATCGATCTCTTCTGCCCGATCGGTTTGGGACAGCGTGCGCTGATCGTCTCTCCGCCGAAAGCCGGCAAGACGACGCTGCTCAAGAACATCGCTAACGCGATCTCGATCAATCATCCGCAGGCGCACATCATCGCCTTGCTGGTGGACGAACGCCCCGAAGAAGTCACCGATATGCAACGCACGATCGATGGCGAGGTTGTGGCGTCGACGTTCGACGAACATCCCGAAAATCACACCGCGGTGGCCGAGCTGACGATGGACCGCGCCAAGCGGCTCGTGGAACTCGGCAAAGACGTCGTGATTTTACTCGATTCGATCACGCGTTTGGCCCGCGCGTACAACCAAGTGGTGCCGAACTCCGGCCGCACGCTATCGGGCGGTTTGGATACCGCATCGTTGCATAAGCCGAAGCGGTTCTTCGGAGCCGCGCGAAAGATCGAAGAAGGCGGTTCGCTCACGATCATTGCGACCGCGCTCATCGAGACCGGTTCGAAGATGGACGACATCATCTTCGAAGAGTTCAAAGGAACCGGTAACATGGAACTCAACCTGACGCGCAAACTCGCCGAGTCGCGCGTCTTCCCGGCCGTCGATATCAAGCGCTCTGGTACGCGCCACGAAGAACTGCTCCTCTCGACCGACGAGATGCGCAAGATCTGGATGCTGCGGCGCGCAACGGCGGTACTCAATACCGGCGATATCACCGAGATCATCCTCGACAAAATGGCGCAGACGCGCACGAACGAAGAGTTCTTGCAGTCCGTCACCAAAGAGGCGCTCTCAATGTCGCGCGGCTACGAAGACGGCGGCAACAGCCGCTAGCCTTCGCCCGGCGACGAACTCGCAGCGAATCGAAGGCCGCGCACCACGCGCGGCCTTCGTCTTCGCAGGCCCCAAGACACGCATAGGGTAGAACACGATGACCATGGATAAGCCCGCCGACGGCATTCGGCTCAACAAGTATCTGGCGCAGGCGGGCGTGGCCTCGCGGCGCTATGCCGATTTGTTGATCGCTCGCGGCAAGGTTCGCGTTAACGGTAAGACCGTCCGAGAGATGGGGACGATCGTTTCGCTCTCCGACCGGATCGACGTGAGCGGCACGCCGGTGAGCGTGCGGGACGAGCCGACCTACCTCGTGTTGCACAAGCCGATCGGCGTGATGACGACGATGCGCGACCCGCAAGGCCGACGCACCATCGTCGATCTCTTACCTAAGAACATTCCGCGCGTCGTTCCGGTCGGCCGGCTCGATTTCGATACCGCCGGCGTGCTGCTGATGACCAACGACGGCGATCTTGCCAATCGCCTTCTCCACCCGAAGTACGGCGTGGACAAGACCTATCGCGCCGGAATCTCGGGACGACTCTCCCCCGAAGACATCAAACGTCTGGGTGAGGGCATCGCTGCCGATTCGTTCCAGGCGGCCGGTGCCAAGGTCCGGGTCGTTTCGGTCCGGGCCGGATATAGCGTGGTGGATATTACCGTGCACGAGGGCCGCAATCGCCAAGTGCGCAAAATGTTCGAGGCGCTCGGCCACCCGGTGCAAACCCTCGTGCGCTTGCGGTTCGGACCGATCTCGCTCGGCGATTTGGGGCTGGGGCTCGTCCGCGGGCTGACCGAGCGCGAGCTGACGGCCTTGCAGCGTATCGCCGAGCAGCCCGAAGAACGTCGCACCCCATAACCGGCACTCGTGATAGAATCGCGCAGTCGTGGATCGATCGATCGATAGAAACCCCGAGTTGAAGCTCGTCGGCCGGGATGCCCGTACCGAGCGCACCGTCGTGCGCCTGCGGAATGGAGCCGCGTTCGGCGCGGAGACGCTGGCCATCTGCGCGGGCCCGTGCTCGGTTGAGTCTGAGGAGCAGATCGACCTCACCTCTTCGGGCGTGGCGCGGGCGGGCGCGAACGTTTTGCGCGGCGGAGCCTTCAAACCGCGTACGTCACCCTATGCTTTCCAAGGTTTGGGCCCGGCGGCGCTAGAGCTGCTGCGGGCCGCCGCCGACCGGAACGGATTGGCGGTGGTCACCGAGGTCCTGGATCCGCGCGACGTGCGGATCGTGGCGCGGTATGCCGACATGCTCCAGATCGGCGCCAGAAATATGCAGAATTTCGCGCTGCTGCGCGAGGCGGGCGAATCGGGGGTTCCGATCCTGCTCAAGCGCGGGCCCAGCGCGACGATTGCCGAATGGCTGATGGCGGCCGAGTACATTCTTGTCGCCGGAAACGACCAGGTCGTGCTCTGCGAGCGCGGGATCCGATCGTTCGATCCGGCCACTCGCAACCTCCTAGATCTCTCGGCCATCCCATTGTTGGCCGAGCTGACCCACCTGCCGGTTATCGTCGATCCGTCACACGGCACCGGGCTCGCGCGCTTGGTAGAGCCGATGGCCCTTGCGGGTGTGGCGGCGGGCGCGGACGGGCTCTTGGTGGAAGTTCATCCCGACCCGGCCG
>DATKQG010000067.1 GCA_035532835.1 Candidatus Dormiibacterota bacterium | reverse complement strand
CAAACCGTCGCCGAGCGAGAACGCAACGTCGTACGCCTTCATGATCTCGCAGATGTCTTCGAAGTGCGTGTAGAGGAAGTTTTCCTGATGGTGCGCGAGGCACCACTTCGCCAAGATCGATCCGCCCCGCGATACGATCCCGGTAATTCGCGCGGCCGTGAGCGGCACGTATCGCAGAAGCACTCCGGCGTGAATGGTGAAGTAGTCGACGCCCTGCTCCGCCTGCTCGATCAGCGTGTCGCGGAAAAGTTCCCACGTGAGCTCTTCGGCTTTGCCGTTGACCTTTTCGAGCGCCTGATAGATCGGCACCGTTCCAATCGGCACCGGGGAATTACGCAGAATCCACTCGCGCGTCTCGT
This sequence comes from Candidatus Dormiibacterota bacterium, assembly GCA_035532835.1. Classification (NCBI taxonomy): domain Bacteria; kingdom Bacillati; phylum Candidatus Dormiibacterota; species Candidatus Dormiibacterota bacterium. The sequence continues at coordinate 25,798 of DATKQG010000067.1, read as the reverse complement.
GAATGTTTTTGCCGGTGGAGAGATCCATGACGGTATCCGCGCCCCAGCGGGTCGCCCACGTCATCTTATCGACTTCTTCTTCGATCGTCGAGGCGACCGCCGAATTGCCGATGTTGGCGTTGATCTTTACATGGAAGCCGCGGCCGATGATCATCGGCTCGCTCTCGGGATGATTGATGTTGGACGGAATGATCGCGCGGCCGCGCGCGACTTCCTCGCGCACGAATTCGGGTTCGACGCCTTCGCGGATCGCGACGAACTCCATCTCCGGCGTGACGATACCCTTGCGCGCGTAGTGCATCTGCGAAACGTTAGCGCCCGGCTTGGCACGACGGATCGTGCGTTTGCTTTCAAACCGGATGGCATCGAGTTCGTGCATCGCTTCGCGGCCGCGCCGATACACCGACGTCGGCTTTTCCAGCACCTCGGTATCCCCGCGCAGATCGATCCAGCGTTCGCGCAACGCGGCTAACCCCGTTCGCACGTCGATCGTCGCATCGGTATCCGTATAGGGCCCGCTCGTGTCGTACACGGCATGCGTGGTGCCGTCGGTCAGCGCGATTTCGCGCATCGGTACGCGAATCGACGGGTCGCCGCCCTGCACGTAGATCTTGCGCGAGCCGCCAGTCGCCGCCGCTGCTGTCATCGCCATGAAATATCTCCTCTTCCCACGCCGGCATTATCCGGATCGGGTGTGGACTCCGCAATTCGGAATCGCGACGGTCGGCGCGGTGACCGCGCCCTCTCAGCCCGCTTGCAGCGAGCTCCCGTTCGCCGATTGTTGGCGTTATCGCCAACGAAATCCCCGCTAGCTAGCCAAGGTTACGGCGGTACGGGGACCAAACCCGTGCCGCTGTGCTTCCTTACCTAGTCCTGGGCGGGGCTCAGCTTGCGGTGGGCGCGGCGGCAATCTTTGCGCGGTACGCGCTGGGCGGTGCGCAGCCGATTGCGGTAGCCGCCGGCCGCCTCACCATTGCCGCGCTCATCCTGCTGCTGGTCTCGGCAATTCGGCCCACGCGGGAGACGCTGACGCCCCGCGCCCGCCTGCTCCTGTTCTTCGCCGGGGTCGCGATGGCGATCCACTTCGGCACCTGGATTGCCTCGCTGGACTACACGAACATCGCGGTTTCCACGCTTTTGGTGACGACCACGCCGATTTGGACCGCCGCCTACGATGCGGTGGTGCATCGCCGCGGACTGAGCCCGGCTGCTCTCGGAGCGTTCGTCGTGGGCGGCATCGGGCTGATTATGGTCGTCGGCTTCGACCGAACGCCGCCGCCGTTCCGCGGGCACGACCTGTTGGGCGCCGGCCTGGCGCTCGCCGGCGCGGTCGCCATCGGCGCGTACTTCACGCTCGTCCGTGAAGTACGCGGGGATCTGGGCACGCGTACCATCGTCACGCACACCTACACCTGGGCGTCGCTCGGGCTGTTGATCGCCGCGATGCTCGCCCACCAGCCGTTGCCGCCCGCGAGCGCAACCGGCCCGTGGCTGGGCATCTTGGCGATGGCGCTCGTCTCGCAGTTGCTCGGACACACCGCACTGAACGCCGCCCTGCGCTGGTTTTCGCCGAGTGCGGTCGCCTTTGCGACGCTGCTCGAACCCGCCATCGCGGCCGCCTTGGCGCTCGCGATCTTTCACGAAGCCGTCCCCGCGCCGGCGATCGCCGGCGGGGTGTTACTGCTCGCGGCAATCGGCGTTGCCCTGAAAGAAGACCGCATCGCTTTCAGCACCGAAATGTAGCCCTTAGAATTGGACTGATGCGGCCTGTCGATCGGATCGATCCACCTGCAAGGGATTCGCAAACTCTGCGGAATGGAAGCGTTATTATGAGCGCGTTCGTACACGATCCCGACCCGCAAGAGACCACCGAGTGGCTCGATGCCATGCGCGGCGTTTTGGCCGCGGAAGGCCCCGACCGAGCCCGCGCCTTACTCGAGCAACTCGTCGACGAAGCGCGGCGCGGCGGCGCCCACGTTTCGCTCGGGCTTGAAACGCCGTACGTCAATACGATACCGCCCGAACGCGAAGCATCGATGCCGGGCGATCGCGAACTCGAAGCGCGCCTGCGACACTACGTGCGCTGGAATGCGATGGCGATGGTCGTGCGCGCGAACAAAGCCTCATCCGAACTCGGCGGCCACGTCGCGAGCTTCGCATCCGCCGCCACGCTGTACGACGTCGGATTCAATCACTTCTGGCGCGCGCCGACGGAGACGTTCGGCGGCGACATGGTGTTCATGCAAGGCCATTCGTCGCCGGGAATCTACGCGCGCGCGTTTCTCGAAGGACGCATCACCGAATCACAACTCGAACATTTTCGGCAAGAAGTCGACGGGAACGGGCTCCCATCGTATCCGCACCCGTGGTTGATGCCCGAGTTCTGGCAGTATCCGACGGTCTCGATGGGGTTGGGGCCGATCATGTCGATCTATCAAGCGCGCTTCATGCGCTACTTGCACGATCGCGGTCTGCGCGATACCGCCGATCGTAAGGTGTGGGCGTTCCTCGGCGACGGCGAAATGGACGAGCCCGAATCGCTCGGAGCCGTCTCGCTCGCCGGGCGCGAACAGCTCGACAATCTCATCTGGGTGATCAACTGCAATTTGCAGCGTCTCGACGGGCCGGTACGCGGAAACGGCAAGATCATTCAAGAGTTGGAACGCGTATTCAAGGGCGCGGGCTGGAACGTTATCAAAGTCATCTGGGGAACCGGATGGGACGCACTGCTCAAGGCCGATAAGAGCGGCAAGCTCGTGCAATTGATGACCGAGACGATCGACGGCGATTATCAGACGCTCAAATCGCGCAACGGCAAATACGTGCGCGACGAATTTTTCGGCAAGTATCCGGAAACCGCGGCGCTGGTGGCCGATTGGACCGACGACGAGGTTTGGGCGCTCGCGCGCGGCGGGCACGATTCGCGCAAAGTCTTCACCGCCTACAAGGCCGCGGTCGAGCATAAGGGCCAACCGACGGTCATTCTCGCAAAGACGATCAAAGGCTACGGCATGGGCGAAGCCGGCGAAGCGCGCAATATCGCCCATCAGGCGAAGAAAATGGATCTCGAGGAGATGCGCGTGTTTCGCGATCGCTTCAATATACCCGTGAGCGACGCGCAGATCGAGAGCATACCGTTCTATCGTCCGCCCGACGATAGCGCCGAGGCGAAATATCTTCGCGATCGCGTGCACGCGTTGGGAAGCTTGCCGCAACGGCGGCGCACCTCGGCTTCGCTTCCGGTTCCGGCGCTCTCGGCATTCGACGGGCAACTCAAAGCCACGGGCGAGCGCGAGATATCCACGACGATGGCGTTCGTGCGCATCCTCAATACCATCGTCCGAGATGCGACCGTCGGGCCGCGCGTCGTGCCGATCGTTGCGGACGAATCGCGCACCTTCGGCATGGAGGGCATGTTCCGGCAACTTGGGATCTACTCGTCGGTGGGGCAGCTCTACCATCCGCAAGATGCCGAGCAGCTGATGTGGTATCGCGAAGATCAGCACGGCCAGATCCTCCAAGAAGGCATCAACGAAGCCGGCGCGCTTTCGTCGTGGATCGCGGCGGGAACGTCGTATAGCAACCACGACCTGCCGATGGTTCCGTTCTACATCTTCTACTCGATGTTCGGGTTCCAACGCATCGGCGATCTTGCGTGGGCTGCGGGCGATAGCCGAACCCGCGGTTTTCTGCTGGGCGGCACCTCGGGGCGTACCACGCTCAACGGCGAAGGACTGCAGCACGAAGACGGCAGCAGCCAAATGATGGCCTCGTTCATCCCGAACTGCAAGAGTTACGATCCGACGTTCGGGTACGAAGTGGCGGTCATCATCCAAGACGGCCTGCGCCGCATGCTCGCCGAGCAAGAAGATGTGTACTATTACATCACGCTGCTCAACGAAAACTACACCCATCCGGCGATGCCGGAGGGATCGGCCGACGACATTTTGCGCGGCATGTACCTCTTGCGCGACGGCGGGAAGCCCCATAAAAAATCGCCGCGCGTGCAGCTCTTCGGCTCCGGCGCAATCCTGCGCGAAGTGATCGCCGCCGCCGATCTGCTTGCGGAGGATTGGAACGTACAGAGCGATATCTGGAGCGTGACCAGCTTCAACGAATCCGCGCGCGACGGCGTCGACGCTCATCGGCACACGCTGCTGCACCCGGGCGAGAAGCCGCGATTGAGCCACGTGGAACGCTGCCTCGAAGGGCGCATCGGCCCCGGCATAGCGGCGACCGATTACGTGCGCGCTTACGCCGAGCAATTGCGCCCGTACGTCGGCCGGCGCTACGTGACGCTCGGGACCGACGGCTTCGGACGGAGCGATTACCGGCGCAAGTTACGCACGTTCTTCGAGGTGAACCGCCACTACGTCGCGATCGCGGCGCTCAACGCGCTCGCCGACGAGGGCACGATCGAACGCAGCCTCGTCGCTGAGGCGATCGCGAAGTACGGTATCGATCCCAATAAGCCCAACCCCATCACGGTATAAGGAAGCTACGTCATGGAGATACGCGTTCCCGACATCGGCGGATTTGCCGACGTTCCCGTGATCGAGGTGTTGGTGAAGCCCGGCGATCGCGTCAATCAAAACGATTCCTTGGTCGTGTTGGAAAGCGATAAAGCGTCGATGGAAGTGCCGTCGCCCGCGGATGGCGTGATCGAAAGCATCGCGGTTCAGGCCGGCGATAAGGTCAGCCAAGGCAGCGTCATCGCTACGCTCAAAGACGAGCCGGGCACGGGCGCGAAGGCCGCTCCCAGCGACGTGGTTGCGAAGCCAACACCCGCCGATGCGGCGCAGCCAGCGCCGCCGCCGACCGCCGCGGCGACGAGCCTCATCGAACTGCGCGTACCGGATATCGGCGACTTTAAAGAGATCCCCGTCACCGACGTGTTGGTGAAGGCAGGCGACACCGTCGCGAAAGAAGCCTCGATCGTCACGCTCGAGAGCGATAAGGCTTCGATGGACGTGCCGGCGAGCACCGCCGGGACGATCGAAGAGCTGCGCGTGCGCGTTGGAGATCGCGTCTCGCAGGGCACGGTACTCGCGACGCTACGCACCGCGGCTCCGGCAACTCCCGCACCTGCGCCAACCCCGGCAGCGCCGGTCGCTGCGGCCGCGCAACAAGCTCCAATCGTTCCGGCGCGGCCGGCTGCCGCGCCGATGCCGCAACCGGCCGATGCCGGAATCGTCCACGCGAGCCCCGCGATCCGTCGCTTCGCTCGCGAGCTCGGCGTGGATCTGCACGGCGTGCGCGGGAGCGGCCCAAACGGACGCGTCACGCGCGAGGACGTACAAGGCTACGTCAAAGGCGCACTGCAAGCCGCACCGGGCGCGTCGGCGTCCGCCGCGGGCTTCCCCGGCCTACCCGCGTGGCCCAACGTCGACTTCGCGCAATACGGGACGATCGAACGCAAGCCGCTCTCACGCATCAAAAAAATCTCCGGGCCGAATTTACACCGCAACTGGCTGCAGATTCCGCACATCACCAACTACGATCAAGCCGATATCACCTCGCTCGAAGCATTCCGCAACGAAGTGAACGCGGAGCAAGCCAAGCATGGCGGCCCGAAGCTGACGATGCTCGCGTTCCTGATGAAAGCCTGCGTTAGCGCGCTCCAGCACTTCCCCGAGTTCAACACGTCGCTCGCGGGCGACGAACTGGTGTACAAACGGTATTACAACCTCGGCTTCGCCGCCGACACTCCGAACGGGCTGGTCGTGCCGGTGCTCAAAGACGCCGACCGCAAAGGCCTGCTCGAGATCGCGGCCGAGACCTCCGCGCTTGCCGCCAAGGCTCGCGACGGAAAGCTCGGATTAACGGATATGCAAGGCGGAACGTTTACGATATCCTCGATCGGTGGGATCGGCGGAACGCAATTCACGCAGATCGTCAACGCTCCCGAAGTCGCGATCCTGGGTGCGACGCGCGCCGCGATGCAGCCGATGTGGGACGGCTCGGCCTTCCAGCCGCGGCTGATGCTTCCGATCAGCGTCAGCTACGATCACCGCGTCATCGACGGCGCGGGCGCAGCGCGGTTTCTCGTGTACGTCGCAAACGTGCTCGGCGATTTTCGCCGGCTCATGCTATAGCTCGCAGTCGCAGCAACATCGCGAGTATCGCACACATCCAAGCCGATCCGAAGAGGATACCGCCGAAGACGTCGGTCGGGTAATGCGCGCCGAGCGCCACGCGCGACCAGCCGATCCCGATCATCCACGCCGCTAACGCTGCGCCCACGACGAACCCGATCCCCGGCGGCATGGGAACCTCCGCGAGCGCGAGCAACCAGCCGCCGAAAAAGACGATCGCCGTCGTTGCGTGCCCGCTCGGGTACGAAAGCCCGCGCTCGCGGCGCGCAAGCCAATCGTCGGGACGCTCGCGCGAGAAACGCCGTTTGAGCAATTCCACAAAGCCTTGGGAGAGCAACTGCGAGACCGACACTCCCAGTGGAATCCACAGCGGCTTCTTCAACAAGTAAAACCCGAGCGTTGCAAGGGCCCCGATCGCCAGCAAGGGCAACCCTCGTCCGGAGCGGGTAAAGAGCAGCGCCAATTCCGGGAATGCACCGCGCACCCTTGCGCCGTCAATATCGATCCGCGTCAACGGGCGCGTCGAAACGAACGTCCCTAAAAAGAAAAACGCGAGAAAGAGCGCGATAGAGAGGCCCCACAGTACGACCGCCGGCGTCACGGCGCCGTCGCTTCATCCGGGGCCAGGGGCACCATGACGCGCAATGCGTTCGCCGCCACGGAGAATTTCGCCGGCGTGTATCCGAACGCGCTGCCGTCGATGGCGATCGGCTGGCGCTTCTTTGTTTTGATCGTAAGCTTCGCGGCCTGGAAGTAGTGCGCGTCCGGAAGATCGGTCTGCGTCCAATTGAGAAATGCCAGATACATCCTCATTACATCGAGGCGCCCGGGGCCGGCGGTCGTAAAGAACGCCAATCGTCCGCTGGTCACCGTCGCGTCCGGCAATATCGGCGTATTACCGAAATATCGACCGCTGGCGACGATCATCTGGTGCGTCTCCAGCGTGAGAGCGTTCCGCTCCCACGACACATTCGCGACAAACGCTCGATGTTTGAGCATCGGGAGAATGGCGGAGAGACCGTAGGCCGCACCGCCCACGATTTTTTTCAAGAGTTTCGGCGTACTCTCCGCAATTTCGCTGCTCAGTCCGATGGTCGCAAAGTTCGCAAAATACTCGCCGTTGACGACTCCCAGATCGACGCTCGCCACCCGCCCGGTGAGAATGGTGCCGATGGCGTCTTCAATCGTCGGCTTGATGCCGAGGCTCTGGGCAAAGCTGTTCCCGGTACCGGCCGGAATCACGCCCAGAACGGCCTTCGTATGCGCGAGCGGGCCGACGGCCGCGGCTTGGCTACCATCGCCGCCTATAACCAGAATGAGCGTATGCCCGGATTTTACCGCGCGTTTCACACGGCGACGGATTTCCTTGCGGTTCTCCACCTGGTGGGCCTCGACGATCGAAACTCCGCGGGTGACAAGCGCCTTCGATACCTCGGCAAACGCCGCAGGACCGTTCTTGGAAGTGAGATGCCCGATCAAAACCGCTTCACGCATGAAGGGTCTATTCCCGGAAAAACGCCGCCCCTACCGATGCGCTACAGCGCGGTCCCGCCGAGCACTCCGCGGGCTCGCTCGTTGTCGTCGGTGCTGATGGCGACCAGCGCGTAGCCCTCCTCGCGAAGGACGTGATGCATCGATCGAATGTTGAGGTGCGCGTCCGCGAGTTGGCGCGACAGGCGCGCGAGCGCACCCGGGCGATCTTCGATCCGCGCCAACAACACGCCGTCGGTCACGGCATCGTACCCCGCACCGGTCAGCGTCGCGAGCGCTCTGTCTCCCTCTTCCACTTCGATGCGAACGAGCGCACCCGAGCCGTGCGTTTCCACCACGATCTGCGAGATGCTCACCTGCGCATTTGCCAAGCATTCCGTCAGTTCGGCCAAAAGGCCCGGACGGTTCGGTACGATCACCCGGATACTCTGCATGCTTCCTCCTTGACGATTTGCTCGGCCCGCATATCGCCTACGAAGGCGTCGACTTGTTCGCGCATCACGTTCGGCAGCACGAGGACGTGCGCGATCGGTCCCGCCGTCGCGAGTTGCCACTTCGCCCGCAACGCCTCGCTGGTCCGCGGAAAGACGACCGTGATGGCATTCGGATTGCGCCACGCCAAGACTCCAGCCGCCCGTAACGATCGTTCTAGATACGATGCCAAGTCGAGCGAATGTCTTAGACGCCGGCGAATGCCGTCCAGCCCCAACTCCCGCAGGCGGTACCAGAGCATCAGCGGCGTAAAACCGTTTCGCGATCCGGTGATCGTCGTATCGAGGCTCCCGATATAGTCGATCGCGCGCGCGATGCGCTGCACGTTGTGCTTGCGCGCGATGACCACGCCGCACGGAATCGGCGCGCCCAAAAATTTATGGCCGCTCACGGCGATCGAATCCGCGCCGTCGACGAAATCGTACGATGGGCGCGGCTCCAATAAGCCGGCATACGCACCGGCGAGGGCGGCATCCGAGTGGATGTAGCGCTCGTGAATCGCAAGGTCGTCCATGATCGAGACGATCCGCGCCACGTCGTCGCGTGCCTCGGTCATGGTGGTACCGATGTTGGCAAAAATGATCGGTGGCACGTCGCGATGGATTTTCAGCGTTTCGCGAAGATCTTCATAATCGATTTCGCCGCTGGACTGCGAACGGATCGTAATGTGCCGCATGCCCAGGAAGTGCAAGTTCTTCGCGACGCTGTAATGCGTCTGCTCGGAGTAGTACACCATCCCTTTCGGGAGCAACTCGCGCGCCAAGTACAGGCCGTAGAGATTCCCTTCGGTTCCGCCGTTGGTGACGTAGCCCCACCAATCGTCCGCCGGCGCGCGATAGAGATCGGCAAAGAACCCGACCACTTCGCGCTCGAACTCGCGCGTCTCGACGCGATAGGTGGCCTCGGCGAACGGATCGCCGACGTTATTGATCGGAAACCTGAGAAACGGCGCCAGTTCGGCGTAATCGAAATCCTTTGCGGACGGATAGCCGAGCGAAACGGCGTTCGCTTCGCCTAGACGCGCGTGCAGCACATCCAGGCGTTCGCGATCGGCATCCTCCAGGCTCATGCTTCGTTCTTTACGCTACGGCTATTTTTGCGCGTCGCGGAGTTGGCGCAGCACGTACTGCAAAATGCCGCCGTGCCGGTAATATTCGGCCTCGTCCGGCGTATCGATGCGCAGGCGCGCCTTAAACGTCAGCGCCCGGCCGCTTTGCGGATCGGTGACTTTGACGTCCACGTGCATGCGCGGTTTTAGGCCCTTCTCGACGCCGGTGATCTCGAAGATCTCCTCGCCCGTGAGCGCGTACGTGGAAGCGTCGGCCCCGTCGATATATTCGAGCGGCAATACGCCCATGCCGATCAAGTTGCTACGATGGATCCGTTCGAACGACTCGGCGATCACCGCCCGCACGCCGAGCAGATTGGTGCCTTTGGCGGCCCAATCGCGCGACGAACCGCTGCCGTACTCTTTGCCGGCCAACACCACGAGCGGCGTGCCGTCCGCCTTGTACTTCATCGCGGCATCGAAAATAGACATTTGCTCGTTGGCCGGCAGATAGCGCGTCACGCCGCCCTCGACTCCGGGGACGAGACGGTTGCGTAAGCGCACGTTGGCAAACGTGCCGCGCATCATCACTTCGTGGTTGCCGCGGCGCGCGCCGTAAGAATTGAAGTCCTTCGGCTCGACGCCGTGCTCCATGAGGTATTTCGCCGCGGGGCTCGATTTCGCGATGTTTCCGGCCGGCGAAATATGGTCGGTGGTGATCGAATCGCCCAAGAGCGCAAGCACGCGCGCGCCTTTGATATCGCGAACGGCGGCCGGCTCCGCGGGCATGTTCTCGAAGTACGGCGGCTTCTTGACGTACTCGGATTTGGGGTCCCATGCGTAGCGCTCGCTTGCCGCGACGTCGATTTTCGCCCAGTTGGCGTCACCTGCGAAGACGTCCGAATAGCGCGCCTTGAACATCGCGTCGGTCACGCAGCGCGCAACCGTTTCAGCGATCTCGTCGTTGCTCGGCCAGATATCCTTGAGATACACCGGCCGGCCGGCACGGTCGGTGCCCAGCGGTTCGGTCGTTAGGTCGATATCCATGCGTCCCGCCAGCGCGTACGCCACAACCAACGGCGGCGACGCAAGATAATTCGCACGGACTTGGGGATGGATGCGTCCTTCGAAATTGCGGTTACCGGAAAGCACCGCCGCAACGATGAGGTCCTGTTCGGCAACGGTCTCGGCAACGTCGATCGGGAGCGGGCCCGAGTTGCCGATACAGGTCGTGCAGCCGTAGCCGACGATGTTGAAGCCGAGCGCGTCGAGAGGATCTTGCAGGCCGGCCTTGGCCAAATAATCCTTGACGACTTTCGAACCTGGCGCGAGCGACGTCTTGACCCACGGTTGCGACTGCAATCCCCGCGCGACCGCATTGCGCGCCAAAAGCCCGGCGCCGATCAGCACCGATGGATTCGACGTATTCGTGCACGACGTAATCGAAGCGATCACTACCGCCCCGTCGGCAACGTCTTTGGCCGTGTGTGCGATGGTGGCCGTCTGTCCGCCGCCTTCGCCTTCGAAGCGCGCAACCGCGGTATTCGACCCGTCGCGAGCGGCGGACCATTCGTTCATGGCGGTTGCGAACGAGGTCTTCACGTCGCGAAGGGCCACTCGGTCCTGCGGCCTGCGAGGCCCCGCCAGATTCGGCTCGACCGTCGAGAGATCGAGATGCAACACCTCGCTATACTCGGGATCGGGCGTGTCGTCGGTGCGGAAGAGGCCTTGTGCTTTCGCGTACGCCTCAACTAACGCGATGTGCTCCGCCGAGCGTCCCGTTAGACGCAAGTATTCTAGCGTACGGTCGTCGATCGGAAAGATGCCGACGGTCGAGCCGAACTCGGGCGACATGTTCCCGATCGTGGTGCGGTCCGCAACCGGAAGCGCGGAGAGCCCCTTGCCGAAGAACTCTACGAATTTGCCGACGACCTTTTTCTTGCGCAACATCTCGGTAACGGTCAGCACGAGATCGGTCGCCGTAACGCCTTCGGGTAATTTGCCGTCGAAGCGGAATCCGACCACTTCCGGAATCAACATCGTTACCGGTTGGCCGAGCATCGCCGCCTCGGCCTCGATGCCGCCGACGCCCCACGCCAGCACGCCCAGGCCGTTGACCATCGTCGTGTGCGAATCGGTTCCGACCGCGGTGTCGGGATAGGCAACGGCGCCCCGCGCATCGACGCCGATGCCGGCACCGCCCGCGCCGAAAATGACGCGCGCTAGATACTCGATATTGACTTGATGCACGATGCCGGTATCGGGCGGAACCGCGCGGAAATTCGAGAGCGCGGATTGTCCCCATTTGAGAAACGCGTAACGCTCTTGATTGCGTTCGAATTCGAGATCCGCGTTTTTAACGAAGGCGTCGTTCGAACCGAAGTAATCGATCTGCACCGAATGGTCGATCACCAGTTCCACCGGCTGCAGCGGGTTGATCGCTTTGGGATCGCCGTTCATCGCGGCCATCGCATCGCGCATCGCGGCGAGATCGACGACGCACGGTACGCCGGTGAAATCTTGTAACAGCACGCGCGCCGGACGGAACGCGATCTCGCGATCCGGCGGCTGATGCGGGTTCCACGTCGCAAGCGCCTCGATATCGCTCTTACTGACCGAGCGGCCGTCTTCAAATCGCAGCAGATTCTCGAGCAGAATCTTGAGCGAGAACGGCAGTCGCGAGAGCTTCGTCAGCCCCGCGCGCTCGATCGCATCGAGCCGATAGTACGTGTAGGAGCGATCGCCGACGCGGAGCGTATCGGCGGCATTGAAGCTATTTGCGTGCTGATTCATGGCGATAGAAGTATTTTGGGATCGCCTGCCGTGTAGCCTTCGATTTCCAAATGTAACTCGCCCGACAAAAGTCGCCAAAGCGGCTCGACGACGAGGCCCGCGCGCCAGCTCGAGATCCCGAGCGCCGCTTCCAGGGCCGCGCGATCGCCTGGAACTTCACGCGCGACGCGCTCGAGCGAAGCCCGTGGAACCAAGAGGCTGGGCGGCAATTCGTGCGTGCGCGCGATCTCGCCGACCAGCACGCCCATCACCGCTGCAACCGTGTCGCGCGAAGTTCCCAGCGGTCGCTGGGGGCGCTGCGGCAACGCGTCTTCGGGGAGGGCTTCGCCCCGCGCCACGGCGTCGACGATCGCCTGCCCGAATTGGCGGCGCACGCCTGCTTCGAGCCGGCGCAACTGCGCCAAATCCTCGACCCGTTTGGGCCGCAGGGTCGCGATCCCGGCCACGATATCTTCGGCCATGATGTATTTGAGCGGCAGGTCGCGCTCGCGGGCCAGCGCGTCGCGCAGCTTGACGACCTCGCTGAGTACGCCGAGCTCGCGCCGATTCATCCGCATCGCACCGGGAATGCGCAGATACGCGCGGCGCTCGTCGGCACGATAGCGCTCGATCCCGCCCAGCGCCTGGCTTTCCTCCAGGGCCCACGCGTAGCGCCCCTGCGCCTGCAATCGCTCCACGAGCGTGTCGTACATCGGCAGCAAATGCACCACGTCGTCCACGAGATACTCGAGTTGCCGCTCCGAAAGCGGGCGCGTCGACCAGTCGCTCACCGTCTGCGATTTTGCCAAACGCACGCCGCGTAGATCGCGCACGAGATCCGCCAGGGAAATTTGCATCCCAAACCCCAAGAACGCGGCCGCCACTTGCGTATCGAAAACGCTTGAGGGAACGCTATCGAAGCGCTCCGCAAAAATCTTGAGATCCGACGAAAGCGCGTGGCCGATAACGAGCGTTTCGTCGAGAGCCGACAGGAGCGGCGAAAGGTCGCCGATCGCCAACGGATCGACGATCGCTTCGCCGTCGTCGAACGCTAGCTGCACAACCATCAACCGCGGCGAGTACGTGCGTTCGGTGTGAAACTCCGTATCCAACGCGACGCGTTGCGCGTCCCGCACGCGACGAGCCAGCGCCTCCAGGCTCTCTTGCGAATCGATCAGTTCGAAACTCACGGTGTCGCGGTTACCTTCGGCAGGCGATGGAAGTGAAAGTGCGGATGATGGTGCTCCCAGTAGATGTGCGCCCGCGTTTCGTATCCGTGAACGACAACCGTCACGCGGTCACCGAAAATCGCGAGCAACGTGCAAATGGGAATTGCAATCGCGCACATCGTCCACACGTGCACCCAGATAGGCACTCGAAAGGTCGCCGCGCTCGCGGTTGCTACGGTACCGCCGAAGCCGGGAATGATTCTGACGGCAAGCAAAAACGCCGGCGATCCGACCGGGAATCGCTTCACCCAAGGGGGGAGCCGTTTGAGGTAGGAGTCGATCTCCATCATGTGCGACGCGCGGCGGTTGATCCAATAGCCCAGCAGAGCTGCCAGCACGAGCCCGATCGCGTTGACGATCGACCCGTAGAACGGCCCGAAAATCGCGCCGTTCATCACCGCTAGAGCGTCGGTTACGGAGAACGGTGCCGCAGCCACCACTGCAAAGATCGCAACCGCGAGCGGGTATGCCGACGGACCTACCGTCCGAATGAAATAGTCCACCTGGGGCTGAAAGCGAATGACCAGCGCCGCCAGCGTAAAGGAGACCAAGAGGATCGCCAATGCAGCTAGGCGCCGCAGTAAACGCTTCAGCGGGGAAATAGGGTGGAGCTCCGGCTAGTGATCACGGTGTTGTGCGGTGTTGGTCTCTACGCTGCCCTTTTCATGCTAAGGAAGTCCGTAAAGGCCGCCCGCGGCGAACTGAGGGAGCCCAGCGTCGTCCAGACATCGCGAGCGCGTCTCCTCGGTCGCATACCGAACGCCCTCCTGGGCGCCGCATACTATCCCGCATTCGGGATCGCGGTTTGGTTCGCGAATCGCCCGTGGGAGATACTAACCCTGCTCACTATTTGCGCCTTCGCGGCAGCCGTCTCCGCCGTTCTCGCATACTCGCTCCTCTTCGTAACCCGCATGCCCTGCGTCTACTGCTGGACGTCCCATGCCATCAACTGGTCGCTAGCCCTCTGCTACGCGATTTTTTCTCTCCCGGCCCTTGGCGTCGGGCGGTGAGTTTGATATTATCCTGTTCTCCTATATCGGAGGGCGTCGGCGCGCGTAGCGAGAGACTGCGGCCCGGCGAACGGCAAACAAAAAAAGGGCTGCACGATTGCGCAGCCCTTTTGCTTTTCGGCGAGGCCGTCGTTACATCGAACCGGACTTCCGGAGCCCGTACACCGAGGCCAGGTCGTTCATCGCCTGATTCAGCACAGCGTGGTAGTCGGCGTCAGCCGCAATACCGTACTTCGCATCGATGTCTTTCATCACTTGGTCGTGAATCGGATGCGAAACGGCGCGATCCAGCATTACTTCGACGTTGAACCCGTCGCCGGTCTGGCCCGCGCCCCACAGCGCCGCTGCAAGAGCTTTGCCGTTCTTCGGATTCGGGCTCGGCTTGGCCGGAAGCGCGATGTGCTTCTCGGTCACGATCTTGAGCGTATCCGCAACGACGAAGTCGAACACTTTAACGAAATTGCCGACCTTGGCCGAACCGAACTTCTTGGTGAGCGACGCAACTTCGGCGCCCGTCTTAGCGCCGGCCAGCGTATGCACCAGCGTCAACGTGCTGAAGTGGGCCGGGCCGCCGCCTGCGATCACCATCGAGAGCGTAACGGGAAGTGCGGGTGCTCCGGTATACACGCCCGGGCCGGAGAAACGCGACGGAGCATCCGTAACGTTCGGCATCATCGAGGCCAGGGCCGGAAGCGCCGAGAGGCTCATAACGCCCGCGAAGGCCAGCGCCTTCATCAATCGAGATTTCATAAAATTCCACAAACCTTTCATTCTTGGGTCGCGCACTCGACATCGAGCCGCTCGCCGAGCTTACGAGAACAGAACGGAGGCTCGTGGACTTTGGATGTAGGTATAGGGTGGGGTTTGCGTGCTGGTGGGTGATGGGAGAGCACACAACCCGTATGGGGGGACGCCAAAAAATTTCATCCATGAAATTTTTTAGCTCGAGCACTTTTCCGACAGAACAAGTTCGGAAGTGGCCATCCTGGCCAGGTCGGAAAAGCTGCACGCCCCCCATACGGGCCGTGTGCTCTCCCATCACCCACCAGCGCGCGCCGCGCTTAGTGTACGAGCGTGATGACGTCGGCTTCGAGGGTGCCGTCGGGATTCGGGTGCCCTTGCACGTCGACGACTTGCCCGGATTGCAGCGTCGTGCCGCGCGGGTTGATGATCGTTCCTTGGTGCAGATGGATATTGCGATACTGATTGAGCGGCATCCGCACTTGCAGATTGAAGCGCTGGAAGAACGTCACCACGCCGCGGACGTGGTTCGGATCGACGCCGTAACCGGCGGTCGCGTCTCCGGCGAGTCTCTGCACGATGCCCTGCACGATATTCCCGATGTTTGCGGGGATCGCGGGCCAACCGGAGGGTGAGGCCGTCGGGCTCGGCGACGGCGACGGGGTGGTTTGGGCGATGGCCGGCGTAGCGATGAGCAACAGGACGCTTGCGGCGGCGGCGATAACTCGCGAGTTCATATACTCGGCAACGCCCCCACGCCCCCGGAGGTTCCATTCGCTCCGTGCGACTCGCCGCCACCGTCATGCTCGTACGACCGGGCGCCTCCAGCGGCATCGAGCTGTTCCTGTTGCGCCGTAGCGCGCGCAGCACGTTCGTGCCCGATGCGTACGTCTTTCCGGGCGGTACCGTCGAGGCGCAGGATTACGACGTAGCCAGTGATCGCGCGGTTGCCGGCGTCGCGGCGCAATTTCGCGCCACCGTTCCTCGCGAGCTTCCAACCGATTGCTCGCCGGTCGGCGAGCGCGATGCGGCGGCGCTCGTTCGAGCGGCGCTGCGCGAGTTGCACGAAGAGGCCGGCGTGCGTTTACACGATGCCGGCGCGCTCTCGCTATTTTCGCATTGGATCACGCCGCCGAGCGAGCCGCGGCGATACGATACGCACTTTTTCATCGCATCGGCTCCGCTCGATCAACTAGCACAAGCGGACGCGGTCGAAACGCACGACGGCGTGTGGATCTCGCCGCAGCGCGCGCTCGAGCGTTCGCGGGATGGCGCACTGTATTTGGTCTATCCGACCATCAAGCATCTGGAGCGATTGCTGCCCTTCGCTACCGTCGATGAGGCGATCGCGTTCGCACGGAGGAAACCGATTCTGACGATCATGCCGAGCGACTCACCGGCTAACGGATTTACGATGCCGGCCGCGCTCGAGAACCTCTGGTGAGCCGGATTCAACTCGTGCGCGCGCCGAATCCCTCGGCGATGACGCTCAGCGGCACGAACTCGTACTTGATCGATGCGGGCGGCGGAGAGGCTCTCGTGATCGATCCGGGACCGATCATCGAGCGACATCTGGAAGCGTTGCTCGCGGCGGCACGCGAGCGCAATCTGCGCATTACGGCGATCGCGTTGACGCACGGACATCCCGATCACGCACCGGCGGCGGCGCCGCTCGCGCGCGCTACGGGCGCTCGGATCTACGCGCATCCAACGTCGATCGTGCCGCATGATGAAGCCTTCGCACTCGACGGCACGCTGCGGATACGCGATCTCGCGCTCGATGTCGTCGATGCGCCGGGCCATACGTTCGATCACGTTGCGTTCTTCGAACCGGCCGAGGGCGCGCTCTTTACCGGCGACGTTATCTTGGGCGAAGGAACCGTCGTGATCGCGCCGCCGAGCGGTGCGATGCGTCCGTATCAACGCACGCTCGCGATGCTGGGCGATCGATTCGGCGACGCGCGCCGGATCTATGGAGGGCACGGGCCTGCGGTCGAAGACCCGCGTTCGAAGATCGCGGAGTACATCGCGCATCGCGCGTTGCGAGAACGCGAATTGATCGAAGCGCTCGAGATCGCTCCGCAGACGATTCCGGAATTGGTGTTGCGGATCTACGGGCCGGGCCGCGCGATCCTATGGCCGGCCATGGCGCGGCAGATGCTTGCGTATCTCATCGCGCTCGCCGCCGAACGTCGCGTCGAAGCCGTCGCCGTCGATCGCGCCATGACCGACGAGGAGACGGCGATTCTCAACCCGCCGTGGGAAGCGATCGTCGGCATAGAGCATGCCGCACTCATTGCGGAGGAACTCGGGTCGATGCTACGGTTGGATCGGCTCTATCGCTACAGCGTTACGCGATCCGCAGGATGATTTTGCCGAATTGCTCGCTCGACGCCATGCGTTCGGCAGCGGCGGCCGCTTCGCTCATCGGGTAGACGCGATCGATCACGGGTTTGAGCCCGCGGCCGAAGACTTCGAGCATCGCGCGAAAATCCGCCGGGCTTCCCATCGACGTCCCACGGATATCGACGTGATTCCAAAACAGCGAAAAGAGTTTGATCGCGGATTCGCCGCGCGTTCCGCCATAGATCACGATGCGGCCGCCGGGGCGCACCGCCGAGAGCGATTTGGCCAGCGTATCGCCGCCGGAAGAATCGACCACGAGATCGATCGGGCCGGCCTTGCGCGCGATCTTTTGCCAATCCTCGCTGCGGTAGTCGATCGCAACGTCGGCACCGAGTTGCTTCGCGCGTTCGAGCTTTTCTTCGCTGCCCGAGGTGACGATGGCACGCGCGCCGACCGCCTTCGCATAGAGCAGCACGAACGTTTGCACGCCGCCGCCGATGCCCGGGATCAGCACGGTCTCGCCGCTGCGCAATTCGCCGCGCGTAAAGGTCGCGCGATAAGCGGTCAAACCCGCCAACGGCAACGCCGCGGCTTCTTCCATCGAAAGATCGGACGGTTTCGGATAGACGTTGATCCGCGGCACCACGACGTACTCGGCGAACGTGCCGTCACGCGGCATGCCGAGAATCGATGCGCCGGGAGCCCACACGTGCGGATCGTTCCCCCAGCCGAGCATCGGGTTGATGACGACGGGCGCGCCGAGTTCTAAATCGTTGACGCCGGCGCCGACCGCTGCGACGACACCCGCCCCGTCGGAACCGAGCGTGCGCGGCAGTTCGATGCCCGGGTACAGGCCTTGCGTAATGAACACGTCGCGCCGATTGAAGGCTGCCGCATGGATCCGTACCAGCACCTCATCCGCGCCGGGAGTCGGGCGATCGATCTCTTCGAGCGTTAGTTTGGCCGGGCCACCGAGTTCGTGCAAGCGCACGGCCTTCATCGTCGTCACGTCAATGCTTCACCGTTAGAATGACGCGAATGCCGAACGGTTCGACGTAGAGCGCGTCGGTGGGGAGAGGTCCATACTGCGGACCACCCGTCGCCGGGTCCTGCCCGACGATGCCCCGATACGGTATTCCCCCGCCGAACAGCGTGAAGCGGCCGGCCGCATCGTTGAAGACGTTGGTAGCAGCGAGCGACAGGTCGACGTGCGGACCGAGCGCCTTACCCACCAGGGCATTGACGATGGTGAACGGCGTTTGACTCAGTTCGTTATTGAATCCGCGGAAATTCGCCGTGGTGGAAGCGTGCCAGCCGTTCTGCGCCCAGTCCAATTCGAGCGAGCCCTGTTGCTGCGGAATTCCTAAGAACTGCGCGTTATTCACGAGGTTGCCGCCGGAGGTCGGGTTCGAAAACGACGCATCCAGGCTAGTGGGATAGGCGACGTTGAGGCCGTACATCGCGGTGAGAAAGAGATGCTGCGGTGCGAAGCGCTGGACGAAGCGTACTTCGGCCCCTTCATAGACAGCGTTGCCGTCGTTGCTGTTGTACGAGACGCAGCCCGGAATCGGATTGGTGGGTGAATTCGCCGCACAGAGCCCGGCGTTCGCAGCCGCGAGCGGATAGTACACTTCGATCGGGTTGCGCAGATTGGTGCGATAGAGCGAGACGTCGAGCGTCGAGTCGCTGGAAAATTGGTGCGAGACGCCGAGTTCGTATTCGGTGGCATGCTCCGGGTGCTCGTTCGCATTCCCTTGCCCCAGAAAGACGCCGAACGCGTCCTGCGTGAGTTGGTCGAGCGGGAACTGATAGCGCTCGATCAAGAGCGGGGCGCGGAAACCGGTGCCGAGCGAAAAGCGCAGCGCGGTGCGCGGATCGGTATTGTAGATCGCGCCGAAGCGGCCGTCGAGATTCGAGCCGAAACTGGTGTATCGCGATTCGAAGAGACCGGCATCCAAGCGCAGCTTCGGCGTGGGGCGGAAGCCGCCACGTGCGAAGAACACGTTGATCGTCTGCCCGAGATTCGGCTGCGATCCGCTCGGATCGACAAAGCCGAGAGATTCGTAGCGTGTATATCCGCCGATCGCATACTGCGCGGCGGCGAACGTCCGCTGCCAGGTCAGTGCGCCGTTGTAGCGGCGATCGATGTGCGTGACGTCGTATGGAGCCGACGAGACGCCGCCGTTGAGGTTGACGCCGTTATCGCTCTCCGAAATATCGCTCGTCAACTCGCCGGCGCCCAGCGGCGCGCGCGCGCGAACCTGATATGCGCGAATCGTCTGCGCGAGCGTTTGATTACCGGGCCCGATAAATTGCCCGAACGTTTGATCGGTCGGATTTCCGTCGATGCCGTTTACCGCGCTGCTTTGGTCGCGCACGTCGCCCAGCAGAAACACGCGCGCGGTGATGTCCGCGTTCTGCGAAAAGGTCCACGTGAGCGAGCCTAAACCCAGATGCGCGGCGATCGAGGAACCCAGCGCCGTGGGCGCCGGCGGTGCGGGGGCGGGCGCTCCCGCCGGCGTGAGGGCGTACAACGGCACCGTTTGCTTGACGTATCCGGTTTCGTTCTGATCGTCCAACGCGAGTGCGTACCCGAGGCGGCCCTGCGTTCCGGTCGTGTTGAGCCAGCCTTCGCTCTGCCCGAACGAGCCCCCGGAGAGCGAGGCCGCGTAGTGCGGGTCGCGCGTCGGGCGCAGTGAGATCAGGTTGATCGCGCCGCCGAACGTATTGCTGCCGTTGCTGTCTTCGGGTCCCAGCCCTTCGGTAACGTCGATCGAGGAAAACGCCGCCACCGGAAAACGCGAAAGATCGACATCGCCGGTATTGCCGTCGTTCAAGAGTTGGCCGTCGAGCGCGACGAGCGATTCGGAGGGGTCGGGGCCGCGCAACGCGACCACCGCGATAGCGCTCGATGCGCCGCCGTCGGGACGCGCGAACGTTGCTCCGGGCAGTGACTGCAGGCCGTCGACGACACGAGAGTCGCCGCTGCGTTCCATATCCGCGCGTGTGATCTGAATCTGCGGAATCGCTCCCTGAATCGGCGCCAGACGGCCGTCAACGGTCACGCTACCGATCTGACGCAGCGCGGGAGCGTCGAGAGCTTCGAGCGCGATCTGAACCTTCACGTCCGCTGAGGCGTTCACGGCCACCGTCACCGGAGCGTAACCGCGCACCGAAGCATCGAGCTGGTAAGCGCCCGGCGCCACATGTACCGCAAAATCCCCGCGGGCATCGGAGCTTGTCTGGGCGTTCACCGTCCCGCGAAGCTCGATGTGAACGCCGGCAAGCGGGGCGCCCGACGTTGCGTGAACGTTGCCGCTCAGCAGGCAGCAGGCGGCCAAAAGGAGTGAATGCACGAGGGCTCCCTCAAGAAAAACGGACGACGGTCAGCAAAGGGTTCCACCCTTATATCGTGGCCCGCGCTGAGAAAATCCTGAGGCGCCCGGACCCCAGGCATCGCAGGCATCGCCGCCGTAAGCTACGGTTCTATGAGTAAGGGTACCAGCATCGCGAAGGCCATTTTTCGCGGACTAGCGCGGACGTCGAAGACTTTTTCGTTAGAGATCGGCCCGCTCCGCGCCTCGGGGGTACCGGCTCTGCTTTTGGGCGTCACCGGCATCGTGCTGGCAGGCGGCGTCACGGCCCTGCTCGCACGCCAGGGAGAGCGGCTCCCCGAAACCCTCCGCGAAGCGCGCGGGTTGGCGGAATCGCTGCGCACTTCACGCCCCCGTTTGCAGCCATAGGACGATGATCGATACACCCGCCCTCGTAGCGCTGATCCGTGCTAGCATTCCCGATGCCCAGGTTGACGTCGTCGACCGCACGGGCACGATGGATCACTTCAACCTCAAGATCCGCTCGCAAGCCTTCGCCGGCCGCCCGCTGCTCGAACAGCATCGGCTCGTCTACGGAGCCCTTGGGGACGCGCTCAAAGACGGGCGCGTTCACGCGGTCGAAATCACCACCCTCGTCGAATAATAGAACGATAGGACGCATCATGTCGGAGCAACTCCAGGCCGAAATCGAACGCGAGATCGGCGCCAACACCATCCTCGTGTACGGTAAGGGCACCAAGACGATGCCTCGTTGCGGCTTCACGCTCGAAACGATCGAATTTTTCACGCGCTTCGGCTATCCGTTCGAAGTGATCGACGTGCTTGAAAACATGCCCAAGCGCGAAGCTCTTGCCGAGATGACCAATTGGCCGACGCTGCCGAAGGTCTTCATCAAAGGCGCGTTCTTCGGCGATACCGATATCTTGGGCCCGATGGCGCAAAACGGCGAGCTGGAACGGGTGCTCAAAGAAGCGTTCGGCTACGAAGCCACGCCGAAGACCACGATCAGCCTCCACTAGCTCGCATGGCGAACACCATCGTATCTGCCCAAGAGCTGCGCGCGCACTTGGGCGACCCGCGCTGGGTTGCGATCGATGCTCGCTACGCGCTGGGCGATGCGAGCTTCGGCCTGCGATCGTACCGCGAAAGCCACATTCCCGGCGCATTCTATGCCGATCTCGGACGCGATCTCTCGGGCGCGAAGACGGGAACGAACGGGCGCCATCCATTCCCCGACCCGACGACGTTCGCCGCGTTTCTCGCCTCCCTCGGCGTCGATGACGACACGCAAATCGTCGCGTACGACGCGGGCGGCGGCGACATGTTTGCGGCGCGCTTGTGGTTTCTCGCCCGGTGGATCGGGCACGACGCTGCCGCCGTGCTCGACGGCGGTTTCGCAGCGTGGCAACAACACGGCTTTCCGACCAGCGGCGACGTGCCTGCGGCTCCGCCGCCCGGATCGATACGCGCATCGCTGCAAACCGCGCGCACCGTCGACGCGGCATTCGTCCTGAACCACTTGGGCTCCGACGCGATGCGCGTGCTCGATGCTCGCGGCAGCGACCGCTTCGCGGGACAGAACGAAACGATCGATCCGGTGGGCGGACATATCCCGGGCGCGACCAATCGTCCGTTCAAAGAAAATTTCGGCGCCGACGGCGCGTTCAAGCCGCCCGAGCAACTGCGCGCGGAGTTTGAAGCGCTCGGCGTGCCTGCCACGGCCATCGTCCATCAGTGCGGCTCCGGCGTATCCGCGTGCGTCAACCTGCTGGCGATGGAACGCGCCGGTCTCCTCGGCTCCCGCCTCTTCGGCGGCTCCTGGAGCGAATGGGTGGCCGATCCGGCCCGCCCGGTAGCAACCGAGTCGTAGCTCTACCGCCCAGCAACGAAGCAGGTTCAAGCCGCTCGACTTTTCTCCGAACATCCTTCCATGGGGCGTTCCATCGCGTTAACGATGCTGGCCACGCTGCTTCTCGCAGCTCCTTTCACCTGCGTGCAAGCGCGCTCGCGCCTCGCTCCCGCCGACGAATACTTCGGCCACCTCAAGATGAGCATTCTCGGCATGCGCAACGAGTTGAATCGCATTCGCGGCCGCGTCGACGGCGATAACGCGCATGCCGATCGCCAGCTCGGCTTATGCGCGGATGTCGAAAACGCCATCGAAGATTTCGGATCGAAGTATCCGCACGACACGTGGCTCTCCGGCATGACCGTCGATCTCGAATACATCTACGCGCACATGCACTCCACCACCGCGCACGCTCGCGCGGAGCATTTACTCGCCTGGGTACACGATCGCTTCCCGCGCTCGCCCATGGAAGAGCACGTGCGGCTCGCATTGGAGCGGCGTCGCTAGGAGCTCCGGCGCGTTGCGTGTAGTCCAGGCCGGTTAGGGGGAGGCTGTGTGCGGGGCGTGCAGCTTTTCCGACCTGGCCAGGATGGCCACTTCCGAACTTGTTCTGTCGGAAAAGTGCTCGAGCTAAAAAAATTCATGGATGAATTTTTTTGGCGTCCCCGCACACAGCCTCCCCCTAACCGGCCTGGACTACACGCGGCGCCGGCGTCGGCGAACGAACAAGACGATCGTAGTTAACGCACCCAGCGCGATCGCGATGGCCGCTCCCAACGCGAGCGCTCTACGCGTCGTGGTGTGCGCGCAGCCCGCGTAATCGATCGTCGGCACGCGTTGCGCGCACCATGCGTAGCGCCAGTGCGGTTGCTTAACGCGAGTGGACCAACTCACGGCTTGTGCTTGCCAACGCGCGCGTAACGATGGGTCCCGCGCAATGCGGCGATGGACATCGGCGAGCGCGCGTCCGTCGAAACGCGCGATCCCGAACGAACGATCGAGCGAACCTGCGGAACGCCAACGCTGCGCCACTTCGTCGAAGTATTCGGTACGCACGTCCGCAAGGCTGCCGTTTGGTTCGACCGCAACGACGTAGAACGCCGGATTGTTGTCGTAGACCGGCGAGATCGACGAGATCACCAGCGCAGGAGTGTTGCCGATCGAGCGCAGTTCGAAACGATGCGTGTGGCCGAACAGCGCCCAGCGAATGCCCGGAGCTTGCACGTCGTGCACGAAGGCAGCCTGCGCGTTCGAGCGTAGGAACGGTACGTTCAAAAAACCCCGAAGCAGCGCCGTCGTGCCGGCGTCGATGCCCGGTGGAATGTGGCTCACGATTGCGCTCGAACGCCCGCTTTGGACTTCGCGCGCGAGCCATGCGCGCTCGGTAGCGGCGAGATCGCCACGGGCGGGTTGGCACGGGCCGCCCGCAAAAAATGACCACGGGATGTCGTTGACGACGAGTACCCGTAGGCGGCCGTTCAATACGTCGTCGCTGTAAAAGCCGCCGTGGAGAAACGTTCGCGCGAAGCTCGTGTGCGCGCCGCCGCGCTGCACGAGCGGTAGCCAGATACGTTCGAGCGCGCGCTGATACGAGCCGCCGTCTTCGCTCCGATAGTCGCCGCAGTAGTCGTCGTTATTGCCGAGCGCGACGATGAAGCGCGCATGAGGGAAGGCGGTGCCGAAGCGGTGCGCGATCGCGCGCATCGCTCGTACGGCCGCCGTCTGCGCGTCTTCGTGATGTTGCGCGGCGAGTTGGGCAAAACGATGGGCGAGAAAATCTCCGGCTATCACCACGACCGGCGGGTGCGGGTTGACCCGGAGCATCTGCGCGAGCGTTGCGTCCAGGAGCGCGGCATTGCTGTCTTTACCGTATCCGGCCGGGGATGCGCCGGCGGCAAATGGATCGAAGTGGATGTCGCTTACGACCAGCCATTGCTGCGCCGCGCTCGCCGGGAGCGCGAGCGCGCACGTGAGGGCCAGCAGCGCTGCGAAAGCGCGGATCATCCCGGCAGCGGCGATGGTGTCGGCGCCGGGGTGGGAGGCGTCGCCGGAGCGGGCGGCGGGCTCGGCTGCGGCGGTAGAGCGTTCGTCTGAATCTGCGGCATCGCGCATGCCGAATAGGCTAACGCGGTCAACGCTACCTGGCCGCACCAGTAGGCATGCCAATAGCCGTTCGTGATGGGCGCGCGTCCGCTGCCGCCGTCGTAGAGCCGATCGAAGCGCTCGCGCGTGCTTGGATCGGTAAGCATCGCGCTATGCAAGCGCTGTAGACCCGTGGCGTCGAAGGCCTTCACGCCGTAGGTCCGATCGAACGCGTACTCGTTGCGCCAGCGCGCCTCGCCGTGGATGTTTCTTTTGGAGAGAGCGGCCAAGCCTTGAAGCGTGAAGACCGTTTCATCGGTGATGTATGCCGGATTGCCCGCGATGCCGGCCACGACGAACGACGGGTTGTTCGCAAAAATCGGGCTGATCGACGGCACGATCTGCAGCGGCACGGCGTAGACCGACGACGGGGACGCAACGATGCGAAAATCGTTCATGTGCTCGTGCCCGAACGTGGCGAGGGCCACGTATTCGTTGGGGTCTTGGAGCAATCCGATCAACGTATCGTTATAGGGCTGCGCCAGCATCATCGTTACCGTTCCCGAAACGGCGGCATGGAGCGTCGCATGCACGTCGACGCCGGGTGGAATGTGGCCGATCACCCATGCCTGGCTACCGCTCGGAATCGATTTGAGCGCTTTCTCGAACCACGCCATCTCGGCGGCGCCGGGGTCGCTTCCGGCAACGCCGCACGCGTTCCGGTATTTCGGCGACCAATAAATATCGTCGAGGACGATCGCCACAAGATGCTCCGCCGGCAACGGGACCTCGTAGGAGCCGGTGGCGGAGAATTGCGCCGTAAAATCGGCGGCCGGAGCGTCGGCAACGGCGGGGGCCCACGCTTGCGCCATGTGGGCCAAGAACGGGCTGCCCGGCGCGCTTGCGTAATCGCCGCAGTAGCTGTCGTTGTTGCCGATCACCGGCAGCACGTGGGAGCGCGGAAAAGCGGTTTGAAATTCGAGCGCTAGAAACGCGATCGTCTTATCGACGAAGGCGTCGTACTGCGCTTCGCTTTGGCGCGGTAAGGCGGCGTCGAAGCTCTTGCGAAACCCGTGCGCCAGAAAATCCCCGCCGATGATAATCTGCGCCGGTTCCGGCGTGGCCGATTTCATCGCATCGAGCGCCGATTCCAGCAACGCGAAATTCGTATCGGAGCCGTATCCCGAGAATCGCTGCGCGTCGGCGGAGGTGAAGATCGAACGCCAACGGTTCGCGGGGGACTCCGCGAGCCGCTCGACGATCGCCCGGTCCGCAAACGGGTCGAAGTGGATATCGCTCAAAAGAATG
>DATKQG010000066.1 GCA_035532835.1 Candidatus Dormiibacterota bacterium | reverse complement strand
TGGTGATCGCGTGGGGCTTTGCGACGCCGATCATTACCGCACTCCATCCGATGGCCGGCTCGGCCGCCGATATCGCGAACGTGGTCTGGGGAACGAAGGTCCGCTTCATCGGAGCCGGTGCGATCGGCGTCGCGGCGATGTGGACGCTTGGGAAATTGGCGCGCCCCGTTGTCGGCGGAGTGCTGTCGGCCATGGCCGCCTCGCGAAAGCGCGCGAGCGGTGCCGGTGCGACGCTTCCGCGAACCGAACGGGATATTCCGATCGGGATTGTCGCTCTCATCAGCGTGGTATGCCTCATCCCGCTGGCCGTCTTACTCGCGGCGTTCCTGCAAGGGGGCGTCCTCGCACCGTTGATGCTTCCGCTCGTGCTCGGAGCGATCGTCTACATCGTGATCGCCGGCTTTCTCGTAGCCGCTGCGTGCGGGTATATGGCCGGGCTCATCGGTTCGTCGAATAGTCCCGTATCGGGGCTAGCGATTCTCGCAGTTATCGGTGCCGCGCTCCTGTTGCTCGCCGTCGTCAAGGGCGTGGGCATCGGCGCCGCGCCGGCGTTGATCGCCTACGCGTTGTTGGTGACCGCGGTCGTCCTCTGTATCGCGACGATCTCGAACGACAATCTACAGGATCTCAAGACGGGACAACTCGTCGATGCAACGCCGTGGCGCCAGCAGACCGCACTGATCGTCGGCGTGATCATGGGTGCCCTCGTCATCCCGCCGATCCTGGATCTCCTCAACCATGCGTACGGGTTTGCCGGCGCGCCGAATCTCCACGTGACGGCCGGGACGCAACCGCTTCCGGCGCCCCAAGCCACGCTGATTTCGGCGCTTGCAAAGGGCGTCATCGCCGGACAGATCGACTGGGGCTTGATCGGGATCGGCGCGGCGATCGGCGCCGGCATCATCGCGATCGACGAACTGCTCAATCGCTTTACGCGCTTTAAGTTACCGCCGCTTGCGGTCGGCTTGGGCATCTATCTTCCGGCATCCACGACGGCGCCCGTCGTCCTCGGAGCGGTGTTGGGCTGGGCGTACAATCGTTGGGTGCGCGGGTTCGACCGCGCCGAGATGGCGCAGCGGCTCGGCGTGCTCCTGGCCTCCGGCCTCATCGTGGGCGAGAGCCTGCTGGGCGTGCTGCTGGCCGGTGTCATCGTTGCCAGCGGCAATGCAACGCCGCTGGCACTCGTCGGCGACAGCTTTGCCGGTTACGCGAACGTCCTGGGCGCTATCGCCTTCGTCGCGGCGATTCTCGGGCTGTACGCTTGGGTTGGATCGCTTGCACGGCGTAACGAAAAGGAGCCCACGTAAAACGTAGGCTCCTTTCGTCGCGCGAGCGAGGGCTAGAGTTTGTAGGTAACCGTCATCCAGACCTGACGGAAGGGTAGGCCGAACTCTTCGCGGCCTTGCTGGAAGCTGTTGATATCGCTACCGAACTGATTCTCGGGATAGAACGTCCCGAGGCCGATGTAGCCGTAATTTTGGGCGGCGCTATTGAAGAGATTGTTCACCCCGAAGTTGACGGTGCGATTTCCGACCGTCTGCGCGATATTGAAATCGGCCCACCAGAACGCGGGACGGTTGAGATTGTTTCCATTGCCGAGGTAATGCCCCAGCAGACTCGTCGAGAATCCGCCATGAGACCGGTAGGTGATCCCTACGTTGGCTTTATGCAGCGGCACGCCGGGAATCTGCGAGCCGTTGATGAGTTGCACGTTATTCTGCAGCAGCGCATCGGAGAGCCCGAGATAGCTCGACGACATCACGTCGTAGTCGCCGGTAAACGTCAGGCCGCGCACGAGCGCGACGGTCGTATTCAACTCGATGCCACGGTAGCGCGCCGATGCCGCATTGAATGTGGTCGAGACGCTCAAATTTCCGGTCGTCGCCGTTTCGCCCGGGCAACGCGAGTCGATGATGGAGAGATACTGTGCGATATAGTTGGCGGGAATCTGGGTCTGTCCGAGCGCCGAGAGCGGAAGGTTCCCTCCGAAGAGCGCGTTGCGCTCGTTGGCATCGTACACGTCGGCCTGGACGGTGACCCCCGGGCTGAATCGGTGGCCGACTGCGAACTCCAGATCGGTCGCCGTTTCGGGCTGCAGGCTCGGATTCGAAACGCTGCCGACCTGATTCACCGGCCCCGCGCCGCAGATCGGATTGATATTCGTCGCCGTCGTATTGAACGACGGATGGGCGTACAGGAGCGAGGGATCGGGTTCGCTGTACGAGCGGCCGCCCGTTAGGCGCACGACGTCGCGATTATCGGGGCGAAAGACGACCGTCAAACGCGGATCGAAGTTCGTCGTGGCGGTATTCTTCGAACGTTGGAACCAGAAGTTGCCTAGAAGCGACAGACGCTGGTTCGGCGTGTAGACGTCGCGCAGGTAGTAACTGGATGACGTGAGCGTATAGGCGCCGGTTGCCGCCGGCCCGGCCGTGGGAATCAGGTTGCCGAATTGATCGAAGATCGGATACGCGACGCCCGTGTGAAGCTGATGCTGATAGTAGTAGCCCAGGCTAAGGTCGTGGCTTCCCAGCGTGAACTC
The DNA here is from genome assembly GCA_035532835.1 of Candidatus Dormiibacterota bacterium. NCBI lineage: Bacteria > Bacillati > Candidatus Dormiibacterota > Candidatus Dormiibacterota bacterium. The sequence continues at coordinate 835 of DATKQG010000066.1, read as the reverse complement.
GTCGCCGACGAGCGCTCCGCGCGTGCGGTAGTAGTTGCTGTTATAGGAGCTGTCTTGCGCGGCGCGATTGTAGTCCAGGCCATAGCTATCGGCAAAGCCATCGACGGTGAACTGCGTGTGCCCGATCGCCTGCGTGAGGCGCGCATCGTAATCTTGATTGCGAATGGCCTGCCACGGTCCGGTGCCGCCGCCGGCCGGGCCCGACGCTCCCGCTGCGTATTGGCTCACCGGAAGGCAGCCGTAGCCCGCCGCCGAGTCATTCAGTACGGCGATCGAACCCGTGCACGTGGCGGTCGTCTGATTCGGAAGCGTTACCGTCGATTGATTGTTGTTGCCGTCGAGCGCCTGCTGGGCGCGATACGCGACGGTCTGACCGGGGAGAAAATCGGTGTCGCCGTTCCCGGATTTATCATCCCACGAGGTTGCCGAGTAGCCCGTCACCGAGATGCGCGTGCGGGGATCGAACGTGTACTGCAGATCGAGCAGATCGTTGTGTAATACGTAGGTTCCCGCCACCGAGTAGGTATTGTTCGCGAGCGTAGCGGCCGTAAAATCGTTTCCGCGATTGCCGGTCTGGGCGACGACTTGGGGTGAAAACATACCATCGGTACCTTCAACGCCGTGCGCGAGTGCGTATCCGAGCTTTCCGAGCGTTCCGGTGAATTCGAGACCGGTCATGAGTTTCTCGTTGTTGCCGACGCCTTGCTGGATGACGGCGTGGGGTTCGAGCGTCGGAGTGATGGTGTTGAAGTCGACGGCGCCGGCGATGGTCGTCGCGCCGTAAATGCCGGTTGCGCCGGATCCGAAGATCACGTTGACGCCGCTCAGTCCCCAA
>DATKQG010000065.1 GCA_035532835.1 Candidatus Dormiibacterota bacterium | reverse complement strand
CTGGCCCGGAGGGCCATTTCCAAACTTCGTTTTGTCGAAAAAATGCTCGAGCTGAAAAATTCATGGATGAAATTTTTGGGCGTCTCCCGATCCACCCTATGCCGAAGCCCGCTGCTAGCCGAGCCCGCCGGCGCTACGCCTCGACGCGTTCCTCGATGGAAACGTTGTAGAGGAATAGGAACTTGCCCCATTCGTCGGGCAGCGTGTTGCGCTTAATTTGAATCCACGGGATGTATTTCGGTTGGCGAGGCTTGCGGCGCAGCGCCATGTTTGCTTCGTCCGGCGTGCGATTGTTTTTGCGGTTGTTGCAACGCATGCACGCGCACACGAGGTTCTCCCACGTCGACGGGCCGCCGCGACTCTTCGGGACGATGTGATCGACGGTCATCAACCGTTCTCCGCGAATCCCGCAATATTGGCACAGATGATCGTCGCGCAGCAGGACGTTTTTCTTCGTTAGAGCCACGCGCTGCATCGGTCGCCGAATGTAATAGAGCATCCTGATGATCGAGGGCATACGCATTTCGTAGCTCGTCGATGCGAGGATGCGTTCTCGATTGTGGACGATCTCGGCTTTGCCGGAGAACAGCAACTTCACCGCGCGCTGAAAACTCGTGATATTCAGCGCTTCATAGGTGAAGTTCAAAACGAGCACCTCGCTCACGATCGTGGGCCTCCCTCAAAGGTCGCGCGAGTGGGTGGGGGCGTGAAAGCGCGAAAGCGAGGCATTTAGGCGCCTCGCTTCCGTACAAAGATCAACCGTGTTTCCGTGAGCATCTGGGTTAACGCTAACCGTTCTTCGGAGCGTAACCTCTCTTTGACGCGTTCGAACGCGCTCGAAGCGACGTCGATCGCGATCTCCGCAGAGGGCAGATCGGGTTCTCGACCGTCGTTATCGGCAAGGTATGCATGAGCTGCGAGCGCGAGCGTGGTGATCACCTCGCCGAGCAGCGGCTCGACGGGCGGTATCTCGCCTTGAAATCCGGTCGCTTCCGCGCCCCGGGAGGCCGCTTGCGAACTCATCTCCCCGGGATTTATGCGGCCGAGGTAGCCATCCCTACTTCACCGAGCATCTCTAAGAAGTAGCGGTGCACGCGCGAATCGTCGGTGAGTTCGGGATGAAACGAGGTCGCGAGAACGTGGCCCGCTCGCACCATCACGCCGTGTCCTTCGTGCGTGGCCAGCACTTCAACGCCCGCCCCCACCCGCTCGATCCAGGGTGCCCGAATGAAGATCGCGGGAAACGGTTGCTCTCCGAGGACGGGTATCGAGAGCGGAATCTCGGCCGATTCGTTTTGGCGGCCGAAGGCATTGCGACGAACCGTGATGTCGATTAACCGCAAGGTCGGCTGCTCGAGGTCCGCGACGTCGTTGGCCGCCACGATCATTCCCATACACGTACCCCACAGCGGCATGCCGGCGCGAACCCGTGCGACGATCGCGTCGTCCAATCCGAATCGCGAAAGTAACTTCATCACGGTCGTCGATTCACCGCCGGGGATGACCAAGCCGTCGACCCGATCGAGCTCGGCCTGCGTTTTAACCGCCAAGGTGCGGGCGCCGGCGCGGCCGAGCGCCGCCATATGCTCCTGGACGTCACCCTGCAGCGCGAGCACGCCGACGAGTGCCGGCATCGATCTAGTTTCCGCGCCCGGCCATCAGTTCGGATTCCGGCAGTTTACGGATATCCAAGCCGGGCATCGCATCCGAGGTTCCCAGCGACCGGCACGCAGCTGCGACCACGCTTGCATCGGTGTAGTGCGTCGTCGCATCGACGATCGCACGAGCGAACTTCTTGGGATCGTTGGATTTGAAGATTCCGCTGCCGACGAAAATGCCTTCGGCTCCGAGTTGCATCATCAGTGCGGCATCGGCAGGCGTCGAAACTCCGCCCGCGCAGAAGAGCACGACCGGAAGCTTTCCGGTGCGGGCGACTTCTGCGACCAATTCGAGCGGCGCACCGATATCGCGCGCCCGAGCGACCAATTCTTCTTTGGGGGACACGGTCAGCATCGCGATGGCATCTTTGATCGCGCGAATGTGGCGAACGGCCTCCACGATGTTTCCGCTGCCCGCCTCGCCCTTGCTGCGAATCATGGCCGCGCCTTCCGCAATGCGGCGAAGCGCCTCGCCCAAATCTCGAGCTCCGCACACGAACGGCGTCGTATAGGCTTGCTTGTCGCAGTGATACAGATCGTCGGCCGGGGTGAGCACCTCGGATTCGTCGATGTAATCGACGCCGATGGATTGCAAGACTTGCGCCTCGGCGAAATGGCCGATGCGCACCTTGGCCATTACCGGGATCGTTACGGCATCCATGATCCCCTGAATCAGCTCCAGCGAACTCATGCGCGCGACGCCGCCCATGGCGCGAATATCCGAGGGGATCCGCTCGAGCGCCATTACGGCCACCGCGCCGGCCTCCTGGGCGATCAGCGCTTGTTCGGGGGTCACGACGTCCATGATGACGCCGCCCTTGAGCATCTGCGCGAGCCCGCGCTTAACGGTGGTGGTACCGGTCTGCTGTTCCATATCCCTATCCTAGCAGCCTAATCCAATAAGTACATTAGTGACAATCATGGCGAAGGAGTCGGCGTCGGCGAGGCTGCTGCCGACGGCGAGGGCGTCGGGGTCTGGCCGGTGGGCGTTCCGGTCGGGATCGGCGTTTGCCGCCAAATCGGGATATTTGGATTCAAGGTCGGTCCCGGGCGGGGAGAAGGCGTCGGGCTCGGAGCCGGAGGGCGCGTCGGTAACGGCACGGGCGGGATCCGCGGATCGGGGAAACCCGGGTCGGAAGCCGCGGAAAGGGTCGACGACCGCTTCCAATCCGGGCCGTACGGCGCGCTGGTCTGGTCCGGCGCCGGGGTAATTCGAATCTGCGTGAGGTCCGGGTGGTCCGATGCCTGGCCGAGCACCTGCTCGCCCATGTGCTCGCCAAGGGCAATAGCGATGAGCAGCACGATGATACCAGCCGCGAGGACGAGGGTCGGTAGCCGTTTTGATGGTTCGAGCATGATGGGCTAGGCCATCATTCGGCGCCAAAGCCCCGCAGACTCCTCCGGGGCTCCGGTCGTGATGTGGAGGCCGCTCGCGAGCTCGAATCCGGCAAAGGTGCTCTCGCGCGGAACCAGATCGGCGTGCCAATGGGACGCCCCCGGCGGACCGTTTGGATCCCCTTCGAAGAAGAGGTTGAACGCCAATCCGTCCAAGCCGCGGACCGCCCGCCGCGCCAGGGCCGTGAAATCATCCAGTTCGGCGTCGCTCGCCTCGGAGAACGACGCCGCGCAGCGCAGCGGGATGAACCGCAGGAGCGAAGGGTAGCGCGACCTCGACGGAACGTAGGCGGCGATAAGGCCCAGGGTCTCGACGGAGCGACCTTCGGAGGGCGCTTGCCGCGCATCCTCGCACCACACGCAGCCGGCGCTGCGCTCCCAATGCGCTAAAGCGCGAGCCCGCAGCCGTTCCCAACGCGGGATCGGGCGAGCCAGCGTGATCAGCTGCGTGTGCGGGTGACGAATGGTCGCTCCGGCAAACTCGCCGCTGTTTTTGAAGAGTACGGGCATCGCATTCGAATAACGCCCGAGTGCCGCGCGCAGGCGCTCCCGCCACAGTCCCACGCCGGCGCGGGTCAGCTCGTCATCGTGCGCCGCGGAATCGACGATCAGTTCGTGGTCGCCGTCGGGAGGCGTGACGGCCGGATATTTATTGAGGAACGCGCGCGCCAACCAGGCACCGCTCCCATCCACGATCGACGCAATCTCTTGCGGCGTCTGCGATTCGGCGCCGGGACAAAAAGGGCAATCGACGTTATCCCATTGCCGAAATTCGTTCGGGCGCCGCCCGCGGGCGCGAGATTGCAACGCGATATCGCCGCTGATCGGATCTTCCACGATCTGCGTTTCGCGGCGTTCAGGCACGCGAAACGAGCTTCGACGCGTCGAAGTGCCCGGCGCGGAACCGCCTTTCCGTGCCGTCTTCGGACGGTCCGACTTCGCGCAGTTCCCCGGGCGCCATATCGATTCGCACCGTGTGACCGCGAAACTCCACTACGACGTTTCGCGCGGCATCGAGCATGTTGCAGACAAAGATGCGCACCGCTCCGCTTTCATTCTCGAACGCGATCGCGCCGACTTCAACCGGCGAGAGCGTCACTTCGTCGCTGACGTCGCGGCCGGCGAAGACGCATCGGAAGGGATCTTCAGCCGAGAGCTCCGGGACGTCGGCGTAGATCGTTTCGTTCAGCAGGTCGATGACGTAACTGCACAGGCGCCCGCCCCAATGCACTCGCGCCGCCGCCATCCACGACCAACCCTCGGGACGCATCGGGGCGAGATGGGGACGCCCGCTGGTGCGGTACCCGTCGAGTCCGCCGATCGTCTCGGCAACCGCCCACAAGTATTTCGCGCTGGTCCACGGCGATAGATACATCCCGCGATTGCTGAGCGACCCGCCGTCGAACCACTCGCCGAACTCACCCGGCACCGTGTTGCGCGAGCTGCCGGCTTCCATCGCCTCGTAGATGATATCCAGAAAGTGCACGGCGCGATCGACCATGCCGTTTCGCGCCAACGCAACCGCGTACCATAGCGTTAAATCCGGCCACACCCCGCCCAACAAGCCGAACCCATGCGAGGGAAAATACCACGAATCAGCCGTTGAAATCGTGCGCAATCCAACCGGCGTAATAAAATCGCTCTCGTGCAGCCGTTCGAGAATGACGCGCCGCTGTGCGGCGTCCGCAACGCCGAAAAGAACCGGGAAGACTTCGTCCGAGGTGAAGCTATCCTGGTAATTCTTATCTTGATCGTAGTTCAGTACGAACGCTCCCGTATCGTCGTTGAACAAATGATCCATCATCGCTTCGCGTAACGTCTGCGCCTCTTGCGAGTAGCGATCCCAGTGCTCGGAATCGTCCGCAGCGGCGCACATCATGGCCGCCGCCTCCAACGCGAAGACGCCCTCCGCGTTGATTTCGGTAACCGCCCCGTCGAGGGTATAGTAAGGAATGATGTTGCGCCACGACGAGATGCCGAACATGTCCACGCCCTTGGCTCGGCAGAATAACAAGCCCCGGTCGTCTCGTTGCGTGAGCATGTAGTCGGTGATTTTGATAACTAAACCGATGCGGTCCCTGACCC
>DATKQG010000064.1 GCA_035532835.1 Candidatus Dormiibacterota bacterium | reverse complement strand
GGCGATCGTGACGATTCACGTCGATGCGCTTGCCGCGCGGCTGGGAGCCCGCGACGTGAAGCTCCGGCTTACCGACGACGCCAAGGCGTTCTTAGCGCAGGAAGCCATGGCCGCGGGCAGCGGCGCGCGCTTCGTGCAGCGCATCGTTTCGAGGCACGTCTCGACCCCGCTCTCAACCGCACTGCTCAAGGGGGAGCTGGTCGCAGGTGGAACGGCCGATGTCACACGCTCGAACGGGGCGCTCGTTGTACGAGCGTAAACGGAGGAGAAGGCGCACATGTTTGGATCGATGACTCAAAAGCGCCAAAACGGCACCCTCGTCGAGCTCTCGCGCGACGTCTGCACGCGAGCGCATTCGTGAATCGCTACGCCATCGCACCGCTCGCGCTGGTAGCGATCATGGGGCTCGCATTGCTGGCGTTAGCCTTCGTCCCCACGGCCCCCATCGCGCACGCGAACGCAAGCACCCTGGCGTACTGGGTGTTCTACGGGCACACGTAGCACAAACGATCGCTAGAGGTTACAGAATCGCTTTGATCGAGGCTTTGATGGCCGCTGGTTCCATCTCGCCGACGACGATCTGACGAATCGTGCCGTCGCTGCCGATGAAGACGTGAACCGGGAGTCCGTTTATATTATACGCATCGCGTAACTGCCCTGAATCTACGACAACCGGATACGCCAGATGGTATTTCTCGCGGAAGCCCTGGGCCTTAGCGGCGTTCTCGAGCACGTCCACGCCCACCACCTGCAGGCCGCGTGCCCGGTATTTCTTGTAAAGCACATTGATGCTCGGTGCCTCGGCGTTGCACGGCGGGCACCACGACGCGAAGAAATTCAAGTACACCGGCTTGCCGCGCAGGGATGCCGAGGCAAGCACGCCTCCCTTTGAGAGCGGCTCGCTCCAGGGCGGGGCCGGCACGCCCGTCGATGTTGAGGCCACGTCGCCTGCGGTAGCGGCGGCCGAACTAGCGGCTGCAGATTTGTTCGTGGAGCCGCATCCGGCAAGGGCCAGGGCGGTCAGCAAAGCGATCGCCGCATATGAAGGTTTGGTCATCGCGGGTCGATTCGCACGCACGGGGCTCCAAACCCTAGCGAGCGCTCGAAATAGCGCGTTACCCGAAGGCAGGGTAGGCGACGGCCGCTAGGTCGAGCTGCATCTGCGCGACCAAGGCATCGACACCGTCGAAGACGCGCTGTTCGCGCACGAAACGCAGATCGCGCAACGCGAGTTCGCGCCCGTAAATCGTTTCGTGAAAATCGCGGAGCCACGCTTCGACCGTGCGGCGTTCGCCGCCAAACTGCGGATTGGTCCCGATCGAGACGAGCGCCGCATAATCGCGCCCGTCGTAGCGGGCAACCGCGCTATAGACGCCGTCCGGCGGCAGCAGCTTCTCCGGCACCCGCACGTTTGCGGTGGGAAAACCCAAATCGTGCCCGCGCCCCGCACCCAGTTCGACGACGCCGCGCAGCTCGTAGGAGCGGCCGAGCAAATGGTCGGCTAAATCCATTTTTCCGGCTGCGACCAAGCCGCGAATTCTGGTGCTCGAAATGCGCTCGCCTTCATCGGCCACGTTCGGCACGCCGACGCACGCGACGCCGCGCGCTTCGAGATACTCGCGCATCATCGTGACGTCTCCGGCACGCTTGTGGCCGAAACGAAACGTCGTCCCGACGCAGACCCCATGCACGCCCAAGCCGACCAGGGCATCCAGGAACGTTTGCGGCGACATCTGCGCGAGCGCTTGGTCGAACGGCACGAAAAAGCACTCTTCAAAGCCCGCTCGCGCGAACATATCGACGCGCTCGGCCTGCGTACACAGCATCGGCGGTTCTTGGCCCGGGCGCAAGAACGAAGCCGGATGATTTGCGAACGTCAGTACCCCGCAGCGCCAGCCCGGGCGGCGCAGCCGGCGCGTCGCGCGGACGATCTCCATATGCCCGCGATGCAATCCGTCAAAGAAGCCGATCGCGAGAACCAGCGGCCGTTCGCTCTCGCGCGTGAGACCGTGATGGAGCTTCATACGAAGACCTTGCGCGGCGCGAGCAATGCTCCAAGCGCCTCACCCACGCCCACGAGCGTACGCGATTCGTCGCGCACGAACACGTGCTGCGCGGTCGCTCCCTGCGGGAGCGGGACAACGCGCCCGGCACGAAAATCCGCCGAACCGCGTAGATCCAGGACGATGGTCGGAAACGGAATGATGTGTTCCGGCGCAATCAGCGCCCCCGCGGGATCGTCGGCAATCGCTTCGAGCGTTTTCGCCTCGTAGAGCACGAACGGTCCGGATGCTTCGCGTACGAGTGCCCCCATGTGCGCCGGTACGCCGATAGCGGCCCCCAGGTCCTCGCACAAGGTGCGGACGTACGTTCCCTCGCCGCACGCGATACGCAACCGTGCGATCGCGCGTCCACCCGTCCGTTCGAAGCCCAGGAGCGAAATCGCATACACCGTAATCGAACGTGCCTTACGTTCGACGGTCTGCCCCGCCCGCGCTAAATCGTAAAGGCGGCGCCCTTCGTGATGCACCGCCGAATACATCGGCGGTATCTGCTCGATCTTTCCAATAAACGCCGGAAGCGCGTCGTGAAGCCGGCGCTCCCAATCGTCCGGGGGTTGGCCGCTAGCCACGGTCTCGCCGAGCGCGTCTTGCGTGGTCGTAGACCGGCCCAGCACGAGCGTGCACGCGTACGCCTTGCGCTGATCGGTGAGCAACGGAATCAATCGCGTCGCCTTGCCGACCGCAATCGGCAGAACGCCTGCCGCCTGCGGATCGAGCGTCCCCAAGTGCCCTACGGCAATCTTTCGGTCGCGCGAATAGACGCCGCAGACGCGCCGAATCCGCGCCACCACTTGTGCCGACGTCGGGCCGGCCGGTTTGAAGACGTTGAGAAAACCGAGCATCGTTTACACGGGTGGGTACATGCGCAACTCCTTGCGCACGGCACCGACGATGCCGAATATGCCGCCAAAAAGCAGGACCGCAAGCGCCCCCATCCCGATCGCCGTCAATCGCTCGAAGCTCCATAGAACGAAGAGCAACCCGCCCAGGGTCATCAGCCCGTAGCCGAGA
>DATKQG010000063.1 GCA_035532835.1 Candidatus Dormiibacterota bacterium | reverse complement strand
CTCGAAGCTCTCTCTCGCGAATTGTTCGCGCAAAACTAACCGACAGGATTACGAAACTGATGATTAACGCTGACGAAATCGCTGGCATTCTCAAGCAACAGATTGCGGGTTTTACCTCGGAGGTCCGTGAGGACGAGGTAGGAACCGTCATCGAAGTTGGTGCGAATCTCGCGCGTATCTACGGGCTGCGGAGCGTACGCGCTTCCGAACTCGTCGAATTCGCCAACGGCTTGCAAGGCGTCGCCCTGAACTTGGAAGAGGACAACGTCGGCGTCGTCATCATGGGCTCCGATGCGGATATTAAAGAAGGCGATAAGGTTCGGCGCACCGGCCGCATCGCTTCGGTGCCGGTGGGCGAAGCGCTGCTCGGACGCGTCGTGAACCCGCTCGGCCAGCCCGTGGACGGCAAAGGCCCGATCGATACCAAGCGCTTTCGCACCATCGAAAACGTGGCGCCCAACGTCGTGGAACGCCAGGGCGTCAAGCAGTCCCTGCCCACCGGCATCCGCGCGATCGACGCGCTGATCCCGATCGGTAAGGGCCAGCGCGAACTGATCATCGGCGATCGTTCGACCGGTAAGACCGCGATCGCGATCGACACGATCATCAATCAAAAGGGCCGCAACGTCTTCTGCATCTACGTCGCCATCGGCCAAAAGAACTCCACCGTCGCCGCGCTCGCGCAGGTGCTCGAGCAGAAGGGCGCGCTCGAATACACGACGATCGTCACCGTCGGGCCGTCCGAAGCCGCGGCGCTGCGCTGGATCGCCCCGTTCGCGGGCGCGTCGATGGGCGAAGAGCTGATGTACGCCGGTAAAGACGTGCTCATCATATTCGACGATCTCACCAAGCACGCGCAATCGTACCGCGAGATGGCGCTCTTGCTGCGCCGTCCGCCGGGCCGCGAAGCCTACCCGGGCGACGTGTTCTTCCTGCACTCGCGTTTGCTGGAGCGTGCGGCGAAACTCTCCGACGAACTCGGCGGCGGCTCGATGACGGCGCTGCCGATCATCGAAACGCAGGCGGGCGACTTCTCCGCGTACATTCCCACCAACGTGATCTCGATCACCGACGGGCAGATTTACCTGACGCCGAGCCTGTTCTTCCAGGGCATCCGTCCCGCCGTCGACGTCGGCCTCTCGGTCTCGCGCGTCGGCGGTTCGGCGCAGACCAAGGCGATGAAATCGGTTGCCGGACAGCTCAAGCTGGAACTCGCGCAGTACCGCGATCTCGCGGCGTTCGCGAAGCTCGCGAGCGATCTCGATAAATCGACGCAGATGCAATTGCTGCGCGGCGAAAAACTGACCGAGCTGCTCAAGCAGCCGCAATACCAGCCGCAGGCAACCGAAGACCAGGTCGTGATTCTGTACGGAGCGACCAAGGGCTTCGTCAACGAGATCCCAACCGTGCGCCTGCAAGAATGGGCGACGGGCTTCATCAGCTTCCTGCACGACAAGCACGCGGACATCACGCAATCGATCGCGCAGAGCGGACAGCTCTCGGATGAGGTCAAGCAGAAACTCGAAGCCGCGCTGACCGAATTCAATAAGAGCTTCTAAATGGCATCGGTAAAGGATCTTCGCGAGCGGATACGCTCGCTGAAGAATACGCAGCAAATCACCAAGGCGATGAAGCAAGTCGCCGCGGCGAAGATTCGGCGTGCGGAGATGGCGCAAAAGCAGGCGCGGCCCTACGCCGACACGCTCTCGGAGATGCTGCGCGACCTGATGGCCAGCGTCGGCACGGTCGACCATCCGTTCATGAAGACGGGCAACGCGAGCGCTCCTCACGGCGTCATTTTAATGACCGCCGATAAGGGGCTCGCGGGCGCGTTCAACTCCAACATCATTCGCGCCGGCGAAAGCTACGTTCGCGCGAACCCGTCGGTGACGTGGTACACCGTGGGCATCAAGGCGCGCAACTTCGTGCGTCGCTCGGGTAGCCCCGATCACCAAACGTGGGCCCTCAACGCGCTCGCGAAAATCGAGAGCGCTCGCGAAGTCGCCCGGCGCGTGACCGACGATTTCGTGCAAGGCAGGATCGCCGGCATCACGCTGATCTCACCCAAACTCGTCTCGATGCTCTCGCAGAAGCCCGAGACGCGCGCGCTCGTGCCGATCACGCGGACCGATATCGTCGGCGCGACCGACGCGCACGCGGCGCCCAAGGGCGCCGTCGAGTTCTCACCCTCGCCGGAGGCCGTGCTCTCGCGCCTGCTTCCGAAGTACCTCGAGTTCACGATCTTCTCCGCGATGCTCGAAACCGATGCCGCATTCTTTGCGGCGCAATTGGTGGCGATGAACAACGCTACCGACAACGCCGGGAAGCTCATCGACGAACTCACGATCCAGATGAACAACGCGCGTCAGGCTGCGATCACCAAGGAACTCTTGGAGATCGTCGGCGGGGCGGAGGCGCTCAATGGATAGCTCAATCGAACAGCAAAAAGGAACGTTGAAGAACATGGCTAGTGCTACCGGTAAGGTCGTCCAAGTGCTCGGTAACGTCGTCGACGTCGAGTTCACGGCGGAGACGCTCCCCAAAATTAACGACGCGTTGATGGTCCGCGTCAACGACGATGCCGCCGATGCGGCGCCGTCGCAGAAGTCTGCGGATCTCGGCGGCACGGCCATGCAAGCGCGCGACCTCGTGCTCGAAGTGCAGGACGAACTCGGCAACAACCAAGTGCGGTGTTTGGCGATGGGCTCGACCGACGGTTTGATGCGCGGCGCCGCCGTCACTTCGAGCGGCGGACCGATTACGGTTCCCGTCGGCGAAGGCACGCTCGGACGCATCTTCAACGTGCTCGGCAAAGCGATCGATTCGAACGAACCGGTGAAGGCGGCGGCGTATTGGCCGATCCATCGCCCGGCCCCCGATTTCAAATCGCAGGACCCCACGCCGAAACTCTTCGAGACCGGGATCAAAGTGATCGACCTGATGGCGCCGTATACGCGCGGCGGCAAGGTGGGACTCTTCGGCGGCGCGGGCGTCGGCAAGACCGTGCTCATTCAAGAGCTGATTCGCAATATCGCCAACGTGCACAAAGGCTTCTCGGTGTTCACGGGCGTCGGCGAACGCACGCGTGAAGGCAACGACCTGTGGGTCGAAATGAAAGAGTCGGGCGTGCTCGCGCAGACGACGCTGGTGTTCGGACAGATGGACGAGCCGCCGGGCGTGCGTTTCCGCATCGCGCAGACCGGCGTGACGATGGCCGAGTACTTCCGCGACGAAGCCGGCGCCGACGTGCTGCTGTTCATGGACAACATTTTCCGCTATCTGCAAGCGGGCTCCGAGGTCTCCGCACTGATGGGCCGCATGCCTTCGGCCGTCGGCTACCAGCCGACGCTCTCGACCGACATGGGCTTGCTCGAAGAGCGCATCACCTCGACCAACAAGGGTTCGATCACCTCGGTGCAAGCCGTGTACGTGCCCGCCGACGACTACACGGATCCGGCCGTCGCCGTAACGTTCGCGCATTTGGATGCGACGACCGCGCTCTCGCGCCCGATCTCGGAATTGGGCATCTATCCCGCCGTCGATCCGCTCGCATCGACCTCGCGCATTCTCGACCCGCAGATCGTGGGCCAAGAGCACTATAACGTCGCTCGCGGCGTGCAAGAGACGCTCCAGCGCTATAAAGACCTGCAGGATATCATCGCGATTCTGGGCGTCGAAGAGCTCTCCGAAGACGACAAGATCGCCGTCGGTCGAGCGCGCCGGATGCAGCGCATGTTTTCGCAACCGTTCTTCGTGGCCGAACAGTTCACCGGAACGCCCGGAAAGTATGTCAAGCTCTCGGACACGATCGCATCGTTCAAGGAGATCCTGGACGGCAAGGTCGACAATCTCCCGGAGCAGGCGTTCTTCTACAAGGGTGGGATCGACGAAGTCAAAGCCGCCGCCGAGAAGCTCGGCGCGACGGTCTAG
>DATKQG010000062.1 GCA_035532835.1 Candidatus Dormiibacterota bacterium | reverse complement strand
GCATTGGTCGGCCAGTTACCCGCGCTTTCGCCGGGTAAATCGATGCCGCTCCTGTGGGCGAGCCCGAACGCTAACGCCCATTTGCGCAACCGTTTGTTTCCTAGCCCGTATGCGAGCCGATAGAAATAGCCGTCGCTCGATGCGGCGAGTGCGGGCACGAACGTCGTGTTGCCCAAGCCGCCCGAAACGATGTCGCGCGCGATGTATCCGCCGCAATCCCACGCGCCGTTGTCGTACACCACTTGCGTCGGGCCGATCACGCCGTCGGTAATCGCGCCGGATCCCGTTACCATCTTAAACGTCGATCCGGTCGGCGTTGCGGCGGCGATCGCGCGATTGAACAGCGGCTCGCTCGGGTCGGTGAGGTAGTACTCGATGCGCTTGTAATCGTCGGCGGCGAAGTCGTTCGGATTATATTCGGGAAAGCTCGCGAGCGCGAGAATGCCGCCGGTCCACGGGTCTTCTACCACGACGGCGCCCGAGAGCGGCCGGCCGTGGCCCCAACTCTTGATGCCGTCCGCCAGCGCCTTATCGACGATCGTCTGCAAGCGCCAATCGATGTTCGTCACGAGCGTATCGCCCGGCACCGCCGGCTTGGACGGAAGCTTGATGCTCGGCACCACGTTTCCGGCCGCATCCACCACCACGCGCTGCCCGCCCGGCGTCCCGCGTAAATATCGATCGTAGGTGTACTCCAGGCCGTCTTTGCCGACGACGTCGTTCGGCGAGTAGCCTTCGTTTTTAAGGCGTTTGTATTCGCCTTCGGTAATCTGTCCCACGTAACCGAACACATGCGCGCCGATCGATCCGCGCGGATAATCGCGGATCGGCTGCACTTCTAAATCGACGCCGGGGAGATCGCTCATCAGCTCCGAGATGCGCGCCACCTTGGCGACCGGCAGATCGGTTGCCAGTACCACCGGCCCATACGGTTCGTACGTCACCACTTGGTCGAAGTTTTCGTAATTCACGCCGCGATGGTGCAGCAGGCGGTATTCGAGCTTGCTCTGGGCGATGCCGAGCGTTTGCGAGAGCGTGTGCAGCACCGCGTGGATGTCGGTCACTTCCGATGGGATCAACCCCACCACGAACGACGGGCGGCTGCGCACCATCACCTTGCCGAAGCGGTCGTAGATAATGCCGCGCGGAGCGGCAACGCGAATCAAGCGCACCTGGTTCGCCTGTGCCGCTGCGCGGTACACGGCGCCGTCGACGATTTGCACCTGCACCAGCCGAATCACGAGGGCGAGGATGACGATGCACAGCACCGCGATAAAGGCCGCGAAGCGTGCCGGGGAGCGGCGCCATCCGCTGCGTCGCCGTTCGCGTCCGATCATGCGAGGCGCGTATCGAAGCGGCGCACGATCGACATCACCAGCGCCATCAACGCGACGTTCAAGATTGCTTGAAAGACGGCTTCGTGGGCGTGCATCCAGCCTAAGCCGGACGGATAGCCTTCAAAGGCGCGCACGATCCAAAACACCAGCATGTCCAGCAGCGTCGCGATGCCGGTGATCGCGCTGACGAGCGGAATCGAATCGGCGAAGAAGCCGCGCGAAAGCATGCCGGCGATCACCGCGACCATGGTGGTTGAAATCGTCCACGCGCCGCCCGTTTGTCCGGCGACGATATCGAGCAAGAGTCCCGCGATGAGGCCGTACGCGGCCGCGCGGCGGGTATCCACGCGAATCGCGTACCACACCACCGTCACCAGCACCAAGCTCGGTTCCGCGCCGCGAAACTGCACGTAATGCATCACCGTCGTCTGCGCCACCAGGGCCACCGCGAGCCATGCCGCGGCGATCCACCAGCGTGGCCCGACAAACGGCGCGTCGTGCGCCTTACTTCGGGACAACGACAACGCGGTCGAGTGCGCCTAGCGCGACGGCGGGTTTAAGCACGGCGGTTTGGTAGAGCGTCGCATCGCCGCGTTCGATGTGCGCGATCGTGCCGATCGGTATGCCCGCATGGAACGAGCGGCCTGCGCCGGTGACGACGACGTCGCCGACTTTCAGCACGGCATCTTGCGGAATGAATTCCATCCGGACGCTCGAGACGTTGCCGCGCGCGATGCCCCACCAGCGCCCGTGCCGCACCACCGCCGGAATCCGGCTGGTGTAATCGGTAATCAACACGACGGTGCTCGAGAACGGGGTAACGGATGCGACGCGGCCGACGATGCCGTCGGTCGCCACCACGCCGTCGTCTTTGTGCACGCCGGCGTTAGAGCCTCGATCGATCGTGACGGTGCGCTCTTCGTTTTCGGGCGGAAAGCCGATGACGCGCGCTGCGATGCCGTGGTAGAGATCGACGATCGGTTGCACGCTTACTTCGCTCGCATACGCGGAGGCGAGTTCGTGCAAGCGCGCGTTCTCTTCCGTCAGCGTGCGATTCTGCGCGCGCAGCGAGGCGTTTTCTTTCGAGAGTTGCGGAAGCGAAAGCACTGCGGTTGCCGCACCGGTGACGCCGCCGGTTACGGCTGTGGTGGCAGCCTCGGCGAACGCTACCACCGACATGCCGACGGTCGCGACCGGGCTGGTGGTACCGCTCCGCTGCGCGTTAATCTGCACCAACGCGAGTAGAGCCGCGACGATGATAATGCCGATTAATGCGAAGAGTCTGCGCTCGTCCCGATACGTGAAGATGGCTGCCCCCGGAGCTGCGTCTTTATGTGACGCGGGTTTGGTTCGCGCTCGGGAACGCAAAACCCAACCGGCGCATCGTTCGAACGAAGCGGCCGAGCGGAAAGCCCATGACGGTGTAAAAATCGCCCTCGATCGACTCGACCAGCGAGGCGGCACGCCCTTGGATGCCGTAGGCGCCGGCCTTGTCCATCGGCTCGCCGCTGGCGATATACGCCGCGATCTCCTCGGCTTCGAGCCGATAGAAGCGCACGCGCGTCGTGGACGACTCCTCAACCAGGCCATCGGCTTCGGCCAAGGCGTAGCCCGGGTGAGCCGCCGGGACGGCAATCGCATAGGCGGTGTGCACGCGGTGCTCGCGCCCGGAGAGCGCCCCGAGCATGCGGGCGGCGTCCGCGGCGTCCTTAGGCTTGTTGAGCGCGACCCCGTTCAGATCGACGACCGTATCGGCCGCCACGATCACCTCGCCGGCTGCCGGCCCCGATTGCTTGGCCACGTCCAACGCTTTCGCGTGGGCATGGCGGATCGCGAGCTGGAGCGGCGTGATGCTCAGGTCGTCCGGCTCGTCGTAGCCGCTGGGGCGCACCTCAACTTCGAGCCCTAGCGAGGTGAGCAGTTCGAGCCGGCGCGGCGAGGCGCTGGCTAAAACGATCCGGCTAAGCACCGGCGCTTCCGGCGCCGTAGAGTTTCTGCGAGACGATGTACTGCCAGACGGGCTCGGGCACGAGGTAGCGCACGCTCTTGTTCTGCGAGAGCAGCGTGCGAATCAGCGTCGCCGATTCGGGCAACTCGGGGAGGTTCAGCGTCGCAATGCGCTCGCGCAAATTCTTGGGCACGGCCGCCAACACGCGTTGCAGCGCATCCGGACGCACGCCCGTGCGCGGAGCAACCACGAAGCGCTCGAGCGATTCGAGTACTTCGTCGAAGCGCTCCCACGTGCTATTCGCGAGCGAATCGGCACCGATGATGAACGTAAACTGCGCGTCCGGGTACTTCTCGCGCAGGCGCGGCAGCAAATCGGCGGTGTAGCCGGTCGCGTCTTTGCGCAGGTCCGTGTCGTCGAGTTTGAAGGCGGGGTTGCTGGCGATCGCGCCCAGCACCATCGCGCAACGATGCTCCGGCCCAACTTGCGCGGCGTTGCGATAATGTTGGTTGTTGGTTGGAACGAAGAGCACGCGATCGAGCCCTTCGAGAATGCGCGCCGATTCCGCAACGAAGAGATGCGCGTTGTGAATCGGGTCGAACGTTCCGCCGAAAATCCCTAGCTTCATGAATAGGTGAATTCGTACTCGGCGATACGAACGGTGTCCCCCTCGGCCGCGCCCATATCGCGCAGTTTTTTCTCGACACCCATTTTCGCAAGCACGTGTTCGAAATGCGCGAGGCCCTCGTCCGAATCGAAATTCGTCATTGCAGCCAAGCGCTCGACGCGGTCGCCCAACACTACGAACGTGCCGTCGCCCTCTCGCCGGATCGTAAACGCGTCTTGCGGACGCAATTCGATGAGCGCGGGCGGCGGAACGACGATCTCCGGCATCGGCGCATCTTTGATCGCCTGCCATACCGCGTAGACCAACTCGCGCACGCCTTCTTGCGTGGCCGAACTGATGCCGCGCGCGTCGGGGAAGCGCTCGCGCACTTCGCGCAAACGCTCTTGCGCGTCGGGCAGATCGAGTTTGCTCACCACCACCAGCGTCGGCTTTTCAACCAGCTTGGGGTTCCACGCCGCGAGTTCCGCATCGATCGTCGTCTTATCGAGCAGCATCTCTTCAAGCGATTTTGCGCCGTCGAGCAGATGCACGAGCATGCGCGTGCGTTCGACGTGGCGTAAAAATTGGTCGCCCAGGCCCGCGCCTTCGTGCGCGCCTTCAATCAGGCCCGGCACGTCCACCATCACGAACGATTCTTCTTCCGAAACGCGCACGACGCCGAGCTGCGGCTCGAGGGTGGTAAACGGATAATCGGCAATCTTCGGGCGCGCGGCCGACACCACCGAGAGCAGCGTCGATTTGCCCGCGTTCGGTACGCCGATCACGCCGCAGTCGGCGAGCAATTTCAGCTCCAGCCGCGCACCGTAGTGCTCGCCGGGCTCGCCCTTTTCGGCGAAGTGCGGCGCTTGGCGCACGCTGGTTGCGAAGTGCTGGTTGCCCAGGCCCCCGCGGCCGCCCTTGGCCAGCATCACGCGGTCGCCGGCTTTGGCCAGATCCACGAGAAACGTTTCGGCTTTGCCTTCGACGGTGCGGTAGACGATGGTGCCCACGGGCACGAGCACCGTCAGGTCGTCGCCGCTGCGGCCCGACTTGTTCGAGGTGCCGCCGTTCTTGCCGGATTCGGCGTTGAACGCGCGCTTGAAGCGGAACTCCACCAGGGTGGAGAGCTCGGGGCTGGCTTCGAGATAGATGCTGCCGCCGCGCCCGCCGTCGCCGCCCGCCGGGCCGCCGTTGGGCTCGTACTTTTCACGACGCCACGCGACGACGCCGTCTCCGCCGTTGCCGGCAGCGACCGTGATGGTGGCTTCGTCGATGAATTGCACGTTATCGTCTATCGTTCGTTAGAAAAACAAAGAGGGCCGACTACGGCCCTCTTTTAAAGGGTGGTGGGGAGGAGCTTAGGCTGCGACGGGCCGCACGTTGATGTGCTGGCGATTGCGGCGCATCGAAAACTCGACGGTTCCCTCGGCCAGCGCAAACAGCGTGTGGTCGCGCCCGATGCCGACGTTTTCGCCGGGATAGAACTTGGTGCCACGCTGGCGGACGAGGATATTGCCCGCGATGACGCGCTCGCCGCCGAAGCGTTTGACGCCAAGGCGCTGCGCATTGGAATCGCGGCCGTTACGGGTGGAGCCGGCGCCTTTTTTGGAGGCGAACAGCTGAAGATCGAACAGGAACATAGCCGGGAGAGTATAGCGCACCCCACGGCCCGCCGTCAAACGACTTTGGGAGGCCGGGCCGCTCGCCAAGCTGCCTGCCGCTCGTAATGTGGGTTCCGTATGCGGCCGGGGTACATCTATGGTAGCCAGCTTGAAAGGGGTCTCCTATGTACCTGTTCCGCCCGATCGCCGTCGCGCTGCTTCTGCTCGCACAGACCGCCGTGGCTTCCGCCGCAACGACTTGCTCCGGGCCCGATCCGGCCATCGTTTCCGTCGCAGTCCAGAGCGTGGTCCGCGACGGCGGCCTCCATCGCTATCATCTCGCCGGCACGGTCACCAATGCCGGGGGCACGGCACAAGCCGGGAATACGCTGCAGTTCGTCGACATTTTCGAAAACGGCATCAAGCTCGACGAGCGAGGCGTTCCGGCGCTCAAGGCGGGCCAGTCGTACTCCTTCACCTACACGTCGTCGCGATCGCGCCAAGCCGGTAAAGGAACGACGGAGCTTACGTTCCAGCTCGACGTGCGCCACCCGTCCCCCACAAAAACGCAAGATTGCAACCGCGCCAACGACCGCTACACGCTACGCTTCTAGCCTAAAGCATCGTCCAATGGCCGCGAATGCCCATCCGCGAAGCGGCTCCTTCTCCTCCGGTAGCGGAACGCTTAGGAGCCGCTCGCGTAAAACGAAGGGGTCGATCCGTCCGAGCTTCGTTACGCCGCGCAAGAACGCTTCATCTTGGGCTCGATTCGCTAGGAGTTTCGAAACCAAAAGGTCGTGCAATTCGGGATAAACTGCGGTGACGCTGCGCGAATCATCGATCTGGAGCGCCCGTTCGATGCTACGCGATTCCCACCCGGGCGGAAGTTTTGGTACGCGGTCGCGCACCATGTCGACGTAGATACCATGCTCCACATCGAATTCTGAATCCGCGCCGAGCCGTTCGTGCGCATAGTAGAACCAGCGCTCGTATTCTTCAAAAGGTAGCGGCACGATGTCGACTTCTCGCGACGCTTCGACGACAGCGATGGGCGGATCCGGGTGCGTTCCGTGCAGCGCTTGCGAACCAACGATCAGTACGCGATGTGCGTTTAGGAGCGCGGCGAATGCAACGATCAGGCGATCGGCGTCTTGCGATTTCACTCGGTCGTTGACGGTGGCTCGGGCCGATAAAATGAATCGCGCTCCTGCTGCGAGACAAACGGGCGAAGCGTTGCGACCGATCGCATGTAGCGGCCGAACTCCGTTGCGTCGGTCATGGTGGCTTCGATCGCGCTTGGCCCTTCGGCGATAATCTCAAGCCATCTGCGAAAATAGGAATAATCGCCGAGGCGTTCGCGAGCGAGCTCTAGCCATACGCGAAATTGCGCGATGCGTTGCGCCGTGAGGCGCTTTGCAGCGAGCCGGCCGATCAAATATTGACGGTTCGCGATCTCGTCCTCACCGTACGGCTCCGAAACCATCGGCGGGGTGTGTGCCGCCTCGAGCGTGAGGCGCAGCCCGACCGCGCTCGCGACCCGCCGAAAACCAGCGAGTTCCACGTTCGTATCGTTTCGCTCCAGCCGAGAAATGTAGGGCTGGGTGACGCCGGCGGAAGTCGCGACGTCCTGCTGCGAGAGGCCTCGCGCGCGCCGTTCCGCTCGGAGACGATCGCCCAATGGATCCACGCCACTCATGCCCATGATTATACTCCAGGAGATATAATTTGCGCTACGGTGCTGGAGCCGGGCTGCCGAAGCCGGGCCAGGCGCGGATCGGGGGCGCCGGCGGTGGGACGGCCGGGCGAACGGGGTTGGCTAGCGGCCGGACCGGGCGCGGAATGGGTGGCCCGGGGATGCGCCTACGCCGCGGTGCGGGCGTGAACCGGCCGGGGCGCGGCCATGGGCGGCAGCGGTTCCAGCCCTGCGTGCGAGGGCACCGGCAGTCGACGTAATGGCCGTTGCGTAAGCACGGCTGCCCGTAGTAGGGCGGATAGATGTATTCGACGTTCACGCCCGAGGCGTTGGGCCCGGGCGTCGCGACGCCCGGGTTTGGGCCGGTCGACGCGTGGTAGAAGGTCTGGTCGGCGCTCGCCGGCCCGGCGGCGGCTGCCGCCAGGGCTAGGAGCATCAGTCCGAGGGCGAATCGCTTCACGCCGCTATCATACCGCAGCCGGGCGTTTAGCGAATCGCGTTGGCGTGGAAGTAGTGGTTGTTGTCCCAGTAGCCGTACGCCGTGATCGAGCGGGTCGGGTAGAGCGAGCCGTTCACGTTATTGCGCTGAATGGCCGCGGTCGCATCGAAGCTGATCGTCGTGAGGCCTTGCAGGATGCTGACGGTGTCGCCGCTCACGCCGGTGATGATGCCGTGCAACTGCGCGTTTTGGTTGTTGCCGTAGTAGCCGTTTTGGTTATTGTTGTAGCCGTTGTGCTTGCACCAGCCGCGCTCTTTGCCGGCCGGATTGACGCAATTGTGGGCGTTTTGGTTGCCGTTCTCTTGCTCGCCTCGGCCGTTGTTGTCGTCGCCGCCGTTGTTGTTCTGGTTCCCGTACTGGCCGTACTGGTACGGATTGTTCTGCTGCTGCTGTTGCTGCTGGTTGCCATGGTCATCGCCATGCCCGTGGCCGTCCGCCAGGGCCGTCGCCGCCGTCCCGGCCATCAATAGTCCGCCTGCCAGGATCAGGCCCAGGGTCGATTTCATCACGTTCATGGTGTTTTGTCCTCCAGATTCTATGTGTCTACCCAGGTCAACGAATGGCTATTGCCCCGGCGTTCGCAGGCGGTGGCTCGCTCGGCCGCCCCAAACGGGGTGCTTTTGGGCACGCCGGGAGCAGGTCGGAATGCGGACTCGCCGTAATTTGGTGGGGTTTTGGACAAGAGAAGAGTCGTGGTAACCGGTCTTGGAGCCGTCACGCCACTAGGAAATACCGTTCCGGAGTTCTGGCGCCGTTTGATCGCCGGCGAGTCGGGTGTTGGGCCGATCACGGCCTTCGATGCGACCGATTTCAATACGCGCATCGCCGCCGAGATCAAGGATTTCAACGCCGAGGAGCTGATCGGCCGCAAGGAGGCGCGGCGCATGGACCGCTTCTCGCAGTACGCGTTCGTCGCGGCTGCCGAGGCGATCGCCGACGCGGCCTTCCCCGACGACGACGAGTTCCGCAAGCGGGTCGGCGGCATCATCGGCACGGGCATCGGCGGCATCCTCACGTTCTGGCACAATTCGGAGATTGCGGCTAAGAACGGCACGTGGTCCAAGGTGACGCCGTTCTTCATTCCCATGCTGATGGCCAATGCGGCGCCGGCGCACATTTCGATGAAGTACCACTTCCAAGGGCCGTTCTTTTCGGCAGCGAGCGCGTGTGCGAGCGCGAACGACGCGATCGCCACGGCGTACAACTTGGTCGCCAACGGCGACGCGATCGCGATGGTGACCGGCGGCAGCGAGGCGACCATCTCGCCGCTCGCGGTCGGCGGCTTCTGCTCGATGCGCGCGATGTCGACGCGGAACGACGACCCCACCAGGGCGAGCCGCCCCTTCGATAAGGATCGCGACGGTTTCGTACTCGGCGAAGGCGCGGGCATTCTGATTCTTGAGGAATACGAAAGCGCCAAGGCACGCGGCGCGAAGATTTATGCCGAAGTGCTCGGGTACGGCCAATCCGCCGACGCGTACGATCTGGTTGCGGTCGATCCCGACGGCCACGGCGTGGCGCTCGCATTTGAGCGCGCGTTCGCGAGTGCCGGGATTACGCCGGAGCAAGTGGATTACATCAACGCCCACGGCACCTCGACGCCGACCGGCGACCCGGCCGAATCGAAGGCGATCGAAAAGGCCTTCGGCGAACACGCGCGCGCCATGGGTGTGAGCTCGACCAAATCGATGCACGGGCACGCTTTGGGCGCCGCGGGCGGTATCGAAGGCGTTGCGACGGTACTCGCGGTGCAGAACGACCTGATGCCGCCGACGATCAACTACGAAAATCCCGACCCGGAGTGCACGCTCGATTACGTGCCGAATATCGCGCGCCGCGGAAAAGTCGATATCGCGTTCTCCAATTCGTTTGGATTCGGCGGGCACAACAGCGTGATCGTGTTCGCGAAACCGCGACCATAGCGCGACGTGAGCGGCGAAGCGCACAGGCGGCGCCTACGCGTACTGCTGCGGCTCGCGGGTGTGAAAAGCGCCGGAGATCTCGGCCTCATCGAGCAATCCTTCGTGCACGAAAGCGCTTCTAAAGAAACCAAAGCGCCCTCCAACGAGCGGATGGAGTTTTTGGGCGACTCGGTGCTCGGCTTCGTCACGGCCGGTTGGCTGTACGAACGCTTCGGCGAGGAGTCCGAAGGGCACCTCACGGTGCGAAAGGCGGCGATCGTCAACGACGGGCAGCTCGCGCGCACGGCGCGGCGCATCGGCTTCGGCGATATGGTGCAGCTCGGGGTCGGCATGCGCAATGCCGGCGGCAGCGATAACACCTCGATCCTGGCGGATGCCTTCGAGGCCTTCGTCGCTGCCCTCTACCTTCGGTACGGCCTCGAGAAAGCGCGCCGCTTCGTCGTGGAGCAGCACATCCTCCAGCTCGATCATGCCCCGGACGCGCTGCTCGACCCCAAGACGCGGCTTCAACATTACGCGCAGGAGCATCTGGGCGCTACGCCCGTCTATCGCGAAGAACAGCGGGGGACCCCGCAGGCCCCCTCGTTCTTCTCCCAGGTGAGCGTGGGGGAGCGCTTGTTGGGAACTGGGGCCGGTCTCTCGAAGAAGCTAGCCCAGCAAGCCGCAGCGGAATCGGCTCTTTCATCGCTCTCGAAATCCAAGGACGTAACCACGTGAAACTCAAGAAGATCAAAGCCTTCGGCTTTAAAACGTTTGCCGAACCGACCACGCTCGAATTCTCGGGCGGCATTACGGCGATCGTCGGGCCGAACGGTTCCGGAAAATCGAACCTCGTGGATGCGTTTCGCTGGGTACTCGGCGAGACGTCGAGCAAGTCGCTGCGCTCGGGTAAATTGGAAGACGTCATCTTCGCGGGCAACGATAAGCGTAAGCCGCTGGGCCTGGCCGAAGTGTCGATGACCTTCGATAACTCCGACGGCAAGCTACCCACCGAATATAGTGAAGTCGAGATCACGCGCCGCGCCTACCGCGCGGGCGACAGCGAGTATTTCATCAACCGCAATCAGGTACGTTTGCGCGATATCGTCGAGTTGTTGATGGGTACGGGCCTCGGCCCGGGCTCGTATTCGATCGTCTCGCAGGGCCAGATCGATTCGATCTTGGTCAGCAAGCCGAGCGAACGCCGCGCGCTGTTCGAAGAGACCGCGGGCATCAATAAGTTTCTCGCCCGCAAGAACGAATCGCTGCGCCGCCTTGAGCAGACCGAACAGAACGCGATCCGCATCAACGATTTGGTCTCGGAAATCGAGCGCCGCATCCCCGAACTCGAAACGCAGGTCCGCCGCGCCAAGCGTTATCGCAAGGTCAGCGCGCGCACGCGCGATCTGGAGATCCTCGCCTACATTCGCGCCAGCGCATCGCGGCGCGAAGAGCGCGAGATGCTCCGCGTCGAGATCGAGAAAAACGACGACGTGCGCGGCGCGGCTTCGGCAAAATCGGCATCGCTCGGAGCGAACCTCGCGGAACTGCGCACGCGCACGTATCAAGCCGAATTGCAGCTCGAAGAGCTGCGTTCGCAGGCCCAATCGCGGCGTGCCGAGCTAGCGCGCACCGAAGCCGATTACGCGGCCGCGTTGGCGCGGCGCGAAGCGCTCGAAGCGCAATCGACGCAGACCTCACAAGACGTCGAACGCGTTCAACAGGAACGCGAAGAACTCGGGACGACGATCGCCGCGCTGGAAGCCCGGCTCGAACCGCTGGCCGGCGAAGTCGAGGCCGCGCGCGAGCGCGAACTCGCCGCGCAGACCGCGCTCGCCCACGCGCGCGCGCAGCTGGACTCCATCTTCACGCGTCTGCGCGAAGTCGAAGCCGCCGCATCGACGTTTGCCGCCAAGAAAGCCGAGCGTCGCGTGCAGAGCGAGAACCTGCGCGCCGAGGCGGAGCGGCTCGAAGGCGAGGCGCACACCGCGCGCGAGCGCAGCGCCCATCTGGAGATCGCGGCGGGAGCCGCCGCGCATAAATACGCCGAACGCGAAGCGCAGCTCGGCGCATTCGAAGCGCACCTGATCGAGGCGCGCTCGCGCATGGAGTCGGCCGAAGGCGGCGTCGCGCAATCGCAGGCGGAGCTCGGGCACGCGCTCGCGTTGCATCGCGAACAGATCGGCGATGTAAAGGCGGCCGAATCGCGCCTGCATACGATCGAGGAACTGGAAAACTCGCTCGAGGGCCACGTGCCGGGAACGCGCGCCGTGGTCGAAGCCTGGCAGCGAGGCGACCTGCGCGGCATCGAGGGAATCGTCTCCAACCTCATCACCACCGACGAGCGCTACGCTCGCGCGATGGACGTTGCGTTCGGCGCGCGTCTCTCCAACATCATCACCACCACCTCCGAAGACGCGGAACGCTCGATCGAATATCTCAATCGCAGCGAACAGGGGCGCGCGACGTTCTTGCCGCTCGATACGCTGGCCAATCGCGAAGCCAAACAGCTGACGGCCGATCTCGAACGGACTCCGGGCGTAATCGGTTACGCGCACGCGCTCGTACGCACGTCGGCGCAGTACGAAGGCGTCGTCCGCTTCCTGGTCGGCAACGTGCTGATCGTCGATACGCTGCAGACCGGCATCGCGCTGGTCCGCGGGCGCGGCTTCCGCGATACGATCGTCACGCTCTCGGGCGAGCAGATCGCCGGCGGCGGTGCCATTACCGGCGGCCGCTTCAAACGCGAAAAATCGATTCTCGCGCGGCGCGTGCAGGCCGAGGGGCTGCGCGTACAGTTGGTCGAGATGCGTCGCAAGCTCGAAGAGTTCGAACAGCGCGCCCAAACCGCGAGCCAAGCCGCCGAACTCGCCGTCGGCGAACGCGATGCCGCTCGCGACGCGCTTGCCAAGCAAGAGCTGCAGCTCGCCGAAGTGCGGGCGGAGATGCTCTCGCTCGCGAGCGACGTCGAGCGCATGCACGCCGACGTCGAGACCGCGCGCAAGGTCGTCGCCGAACTGGTTGAAAAAATGGAACGCTCGCTCGAACGCGAGCGCACCTATGAGGGCGACGAGCCCGAAGCGCTCGCGAGCGACGAAGATCGCCATCGTCTCGAAGCCGAACTTGCACGAGCGCGCGAAGAGATCGCGCAGGCCGAGGCCGCTCAAGCCGATGCCAGCCGCCTTGCGAGCGATCTGCGCGAGCGTTCGGCCGCGCTGACGGCGGAACGCGACGCGTCGAAAGCGCGCCTGGGGATGCTCGACCAAAATAGCGAGCGCGCCCACGTCGCTCGCGAACAGATGCTCGCCGAAATCGCGTCGCTCTTCGAGCAAACGCGTAGCGCCCACGCGCACGTCGAAGGCTTGCAGTCCGGCGTTCGCGAGCTGGACGGCAAGCTCGAAATAGCCCGGCGCGAGCGCGAGGAGATGAGCAATCGCCAACTCCAGCTCGAAGCCGACGTGCGGACGGCACAAAACGAAGAGCGCGAAGCCGCCGCGGGCGGCGAACACTTCCGCACGCGACTGGCCGAAATCGAGGCCGAGTTGGGCATGCTGGTTTCGCAATTCGCGCAGAATCCGGCGACCGACGACGAGTGCAAGGATGTCGAGGAGCGCTACAAAGATGAAGCCGACGCGGTTGTGGATGAATTGCCGCGCCTGCGCGAAGAACTCGCGCGCCTCTCCGCCAACGTCAATCTCAACGCGGAGGCCGAGCGCGACGAGTTGGCCGAGCGCGACACCTTCCTGCGCACGCAGATGGAGGACCTAGCGCGCGCTCGCGAGACGCTGCTTGAATCGATCAAAGAAATCGAGCAGCAATCGCAAGTACAGTTCAACGAAACGTTCGAAAAAGTCTCGGCGGCCTTCACCGAAAAATACGCGCAGCTCTTCCCCGGCGGCCAGGCCAAGATGTGGCAAACCAACCCGGAGAATCTCTCGGAGACGGGCATCGAAATTTCGGTGCAACCCCCGGGCAAGAAGTTGATGCCGCTCGCCGCGCTCTCCGGCGGCGAACGTGCCATGACCGCCGCGGCGCTCATCTTCGCGCTCATCGCGGTGAAGCCGTCGCCGTT
This sequence comes from Candidatus Dormiibacterota bacterium, assembly GCA_035532835.1. Classification (NCBI taxonomy): domain Bacteria; kingdom Bacillati; phylum Candidatus Dormiibacterota; species Candidatus Dormiibacterota bacterium. The sequence goes on along the minus strand of DATKQG010000062.1, from coordinate 5,070 downwards.
CTATCTGCTCGACGAAGTTGATGCGGCGCTCGACGATATGAACGTGGAACGCTTCTCCGATGCGGTACGCGGCATGGCTGCCGACGCGCAAATGATTCTCGTGACGCACAACAAGAAAACGATGGAGCTTGCCGACCGGATGTACGGCGTAACGATGGGCGAAGCGGGCGTGAGCGCGCTGGTTTCGGCCGAACTCACCGAGCGCGAGCCGGAGCTGGCACTTGCCTGACACGACAAAACCCGCGGCGCTGTTCTCGCTCTCCGATAAGACCGGTGCGCCCGAACTCGCCCGCGCGCTGCACGAACGCGGCACCATCATCTATGCGACCGGCGGCACCAAGGCGTTGCTCGAACAACACGGCATTCCCGCGCACGACGTGGGCGATATGACCGGTTTCCCCGCGCTTTTCGACGGTCGCGTAAAAACGCTGCACCCCAAGGTGTTCGGCGCGATCCTGTACGATCGCGATAATGCCGAGCACCGCGCGCAAGCCGAAAAATACGCGATCGCGCCGATCACTACGGTCGTCGTCAATCTCTACCCGTTCGAAGCGACGGTCGCGCGCGAGGGCACGACGCTCGGCGAGGCGATCGAGCAGATCGATATCGGGGGCGTTTCGCTGCTGCGCGCATCGGCGAAAAACTTCGCGCACGTGTGCGTGCTCACGCATTCGTCCCAATACGCCGAGTTTCTAACGGCCCTGGACGCAGGTGAAGTGCCGCTCGCACTGCGGCGTAAGTACGCCGTGGCGGCATTCGAACGCACCGCCGAATACGACGTCGCGATCTCGCATTATCTCGGGAGCGAAGGGACGCTGCTGCCGGGCGACCTCCCCGGAGCCCTGACGCTTACGCTACCGCTCTCGCAGCGGTTGCGGTACGGAACGAACCCGCAAAATCGCGCGGCGTTCTATCTCGATCGCCCGTCGCGCCTGCCCGAGCAATTGCACGGCAAGGCGCTCTCCTATAACAACTTGCTCGATCTCGACGCGACGCTGCGCCTGCTCTCCCGCGCAGCGCTGGGAGCGGAGTTCGATAGCGAACGCGAGCGCTTCGTGCGCGCCGCGGTGGTGAAACATACGGTACCGTGCGGTGTCGCGCAGCGTTCCAGCGTGGCGAAGGCCGTGCACGATGCCCTCGAGGCGGACCCGGTCTCGGCGTTCGGCGGCATCGTCGCGACCGACGCGCCGATCGACGCCGCAGCCGCGCAATCGCTTTCAAAATTCTTCCTGGAGATCGTGGCAGCGCCCGAATTTAGCGCCGAAGCGCTTGAGATACTACGCAAGAAGAAAAACCTGCGCGTGATGCGTTTCGCGCCGGGCTTACCCGACGAATTAGCTCGGGAGCTTCGCGTGCGTAGCGCGCTCGGCGGTATCTTGGCGGAAGACGACAATCCGGAAGCGCCGACCGAAACGTGGCGCGTGGTCTCCAAGCGTCAGCCGACGCCGCAGGAGTGGCACGATCTCGCCTTCGCGTGGGACGTCGTGCGCCATGTCAAATCGAACGGCATCGTTATCGTCAACGGCGGCACGACGCGCGGCATCTGCGCCGGCCAAACCAATCGCGTCAGCGCGGTAAAAATCGCGGGCCATCGCGCGGGCGAGGGTGCGCGCGGCGCCGCCTGCGCGAGTGACGGATTCTTCCCGTTCGCCGACGGCCTCGAAGCCGCGGCCGAGGCGGGGTGCTCGGCGATTATTGCGCCCGGCGGATCCGTGCGCGACGAAGAGGTTATCGCCGCCGCCGACCGCCTCGGCGTAGCGCTCGTCTTTTCATCCTACCGGTACTTCTTGCACTAATATGTAGGTACCGAGGGGGTCGCTCATGCCCATTGCCACCGAGATTTGCCGGCTGCTCGAGATTGAGGTTCCGATCTTGAACGGCGCGATGACGCCGCAGGCCGGCGGCGCCCTCGCGCGAGCGGTGGGCGATGCGGGCGGGTTCGGGATGCTCGGCTTTGCGGAGGGCGAGAGCACCGCGAGCATTCGGGAGCAGGTGGGTATCGTCGCGGCCGGCGGCAACGGCCGATTCGGCGTCGGCTTGGTGGAATGGATGGTGCGGCGCCGCCCCGAGTTGTTCGAGCTCGCGATCGAAGCGCAGCCGCGTTTGGTCTGTATCTCGTTCGGCGATCCGCAGCCGTATGTTGACCGATTGCATTCGCGCGGCATTCTGGTTGCGGCGCAGGTACAGAGCCGTGCGCTCGCGCAGCGCGCGATCGATGCCGGCGTCGACGTGCTCGTCGCTCAAGGGACCGAAGCCGGAGGGCACACCGGTGCGGTCGGTACGCTGCCGCTGCTGCAGATCGTTCTCGACATGACCGATCGGCCGGTGCTCGCTGCGGGCGGGATCGTCAGCGGTCGCGGCCTTGCGGCGGTCATCGCGGCCGGGGCGGCGGGAGCCTGGATCGGCACCCCGTTTTTGATGGCGACCGAGAGCCGTACCAACCCGGCGGCTCAGGCGTTGATCGCAGCAAGCGACGAAACGCAGACGCTGCGAACCTCCGTGTACGACCGCTTGCAGCACACCGGCTGGACGCCCGAATTCTCGGGGCGCGCGTTGCGCAATCCGTTCGTCGAGCGATGGGATCAACATGAAGACGCGCTGCTGAGCGATGCGGCCGCGGTGCAAGATTTCGAGCGCGCCAAACAAGCGGGCGATTTCTCCGTCGCGCACGTCTACGCCGGCCAATCCGTCGGCCAGCTGGAAGGCGTTCGCCCTGCCGGAGAGATCGTTCGCACGATCGAGCGAGAAGCGATCGAACGCCTACGGCGGATTCCGCCGATGCTTGGGTAAAAGAGGGAAGCATGCCACGTTTTCTACACACGTCGATCTTCGTCAACGATATGGCCGAATCGATTGCGTTCTACACCGAGAAGCTCGGGCTCACGCTGCTAGACGGCCCCAACCACTATCCCGGCAACGCCGATATGGCGTTCGTCGGCAAGGATTGGAACGCGTACATCGAGCTGGTCTACGATTTGGAAGAGCACCCGCCGTACGCGATCGGCAACCGGTACGAGCACCTCGCGCTCGAAGCCGACGGCGCGTTGGAGCCGTACATCGCGCAGCTCAAAGCCAACGGCGTGAAAATCCTCAAGGACGTCTATCGTTCGCCGGGCGGAACGCGCGCGATCGCATTCATCGAAGACCCGAACGGCATCCCGGTCGAGGTGTTGGAAGCGCGCCGACGCTAAGCTAGGCCGTTTAGGCGCGATGCAGCGCGCGCTTGACGGCTTTTGCGTCGCGTGCGATGGCGTACAGAAGCACCCGCGCCGGTTCCGAAGGCTCGCGCTGGCCTTGCTCCCATTGTTGAATCGTCCGCACGGATAGCAGATACGTGGACGCAAATTCCGATTGGGAGAGCCCCAGGCGGTCACGCAGGGCGCGTACGTCGGTCTGTGGCGGTACGAAGCGCGGTGCTCCAAATTGCGCCGCTTCGCTCTGGTCGTCGCGCGCAAAACGCTCGATGGTTCGATCCGTAAAAGTTGCGATTTTCGCCCGATCGATCCGACCGGGACCTTCACGAATGTCCTTGTTGCTGCGCCTCACGGTACTCATAGAACTGCTTCCTTTCGGCGCGCGACGCAGGCCGCGCTGATATGATTCTTCTTAGATTTCCGCGTTGAGTCCAAACGACAGCGATAACGACATCGCCAACCTCGCCGATTACGAGAAAACGCATCTCGTCGTATGGACCGCGCCGGGCTTCCCGCTCCGAAAATGCGGCAAAAAAGACCCTGGCTGCGTAGTCGAAATCGAAGCCGCGCTCTCTAAGGCACCGGGCGCTTTTGCTCTGGTCCCACTCAAAGCCGGCGAACTCTAGGCCAGGCATCAACTATACTCCAATGAGGTATAGTTTGGCAATTTCGCGGCTTGCTTGCCTGTCATCGGTAGACGAACGGGTCGGTGGGTGGGGGAATGGCGCGGGACGTTAGCGGGACGAGGACGAGTTGGTCGTCGCGCCGCACGATGCGGCCTTCGGCGTGGATCCACGTTCCGGCGGCGTAGGGAAGCGGCTGCGATAGACGCACGGCGACAGGTTGGGCGTCGGCGCGGCAGCAAGTGATCGCGTAGCGAACGAGCGCGTCGTTACGAGCGTGGCGCACGAGCGTGCCCGTAAATGCTAGCCGTTCGCCGGGGAAGAGTTGCGCCATCGTGGTTTCCGTCGCGCGATACTGCGGGGCGGGCGCTGCGAGGACGCTTGCGGCCAGCACGAGCGCGGGCACGATTCTGGCGCGCGCGGAGTGCGACCGCCGATGCATCCATGCCGCGTACATCGCAACGAGCGCCGTTGCAACGAACGGCGCGGCGAATAGCGGATGGACGAGCGCGTCGCCGCGGCGCGCGGCGACGATTGCGAACGCGCAGGCCAGTAGGACGTATGCCGTGGGATCGTGGCCGCATTGCGACATGCGCTTGCGTGCGCGGAAGGCGTGCACGTCGAAGATGCCTGCGATGGCGAGATACGCCCAAGCGGCGAGCGACGACTGCACGCGCAATGCTGCGGCGAAGGCGACAGCGCCGAGCGCGCAAGGCGATGCGAAAAACCCGAGCGCAACGCCGCAGAGGAGTTGGATCGCGGGCGTGAGTTTGTTCAGCGCAATGAAGGGCGCAGCTTGAGCCACGAGTGCGGCCAGCACGGCGGCGGGCAACAATGCAAGCAACTCGTCCAGCAAACCCGACTCGTGGGCATGGCCGTGCGCCGCCGGTCGCAACGCGATACGTCGTGCGATGAATGTCGCCGCGATGAAGCGCGCCGCCGCCACGAATGGGCCGAAGAGCACCCCCGTTGCAAGCGTCGCTGGTATCGAACGCGCGGACGGGCCGCGGCCGCATCCGCATCCGGCGAACGCCACCGCGTCGCGGCGGGCGGCGATGCGCCCGAGCAGCGACCCGATGCAGAGGAACGGCGCCGCTTCCAACAGGATCGCGGCGGTCCCCGCAAGGACGCTGCGGGCGGCGCCGAGCGGGAGGACGGCGAGCGCTGCAAGGCCCGCGGTGCAGTAGAGTGCGGTGCGCATGTCCGCGAGCTATCCCACCCGCGCGAGCCGCGCCTAGTATGAGGAGGGCGAC